>NZ_JBWKFN010000017.1:116600-221373 GCF_056434245.1 Streptomyces sp. NPDC044064 | reverse complement strand
TCAGCCCCTACAAGACCGTCGAACTGGGCGGCGTCCCCATGACACCGGCCCAGGCATACACGGCGGCACGCACCAAGCCCGACTCCGACGAATGACCTGAAACCCCGGTGCGGATATAGCCGTTGTACAGTTGCGCAATGTAGCAATCATGGCAACAGGTGCGGCCGTCCGGCGCGCACCGCTGCCCGGCGTGGAGAAGGGGTGGGTGGGATGCTGCGCAACGGACTGGAACCCTGGCACCTGCTGATCGTGGCGATCGTCGTCATCGTGCTGTTCGGCTCGAAGAAGCTGCCGGAGGCCGCTCGCGGGCTCGGCAAGTCGATGCGCATCCTCAAGAGCGAGGCCAAGGCCATGAAGGACGACGGCGTCGCGCAGTCGGCGGCTCCCGCCGACGGTGCGCCCGAGCAGTCGGTCCCCGAGGTCATCCAGACCGCCCCGGGCGAGGCGGCTGCGGCCCGCACGGTCGCCGAGGAGCCCGCCGCTCGCTGACATCCTGGGTAGCCGCGCGTGCGAACGTGAGTACGGCTACTCAGGCTTGTGTCGCCGTCCTCCGGGATCGTTGAAAGCCGGAAACGATCTCAGGAGGTTCTTCGGCGTGGACGGTTCGTCGCTCTCGCTCACCGCGAAGGTGCGCCACTACCTGCTCAACCGGGCGGCACTTGGCTATCTGGCGATGGTGGTCGGCGTCCTCGCCCATGTCGAGGTGGACGCGCACCTGGTCGAGCACCAGGACGCCGGCTTCGCCGGTCTGCTGCTGTTCCTGGTCACGGCGCCCACGTCCTGGCTGTTCCTGATGCTGCCCGAGCCCCTGCCGGTGACCGGGATCGTCGTGGGCGCCCTGTTCCAGGCCGTGGTGATCGGTGTCGCGTACCGAAAGCACTCCGACCGCCCCCGGCACCGCACCCGTCCGAGCGGTGCGTGAGGGGGCGGCCGAAGGCCTGCTGTCCGCCGGCTAGCGGGCGGTTCCGAAGTCCTGGGTCCAGTAGCTGTTGGGCTGCGCCAGGCCGACGCCTATCTCCTTGAACGAGCAGTTGAGGATGTTGGCCCGGTGGCCGGGGCTGTTCATCCAGCCCGCCATCACCTGCTCGGGAGTGGAGTAGCCGTAGGCGACGTTCTCGCCGTAGGCGCTCCAGCTGTAGCCGGCACGCGTGATCCGGTCGCCGGGGGAGGACCCGTCGGAGCCGGTGTGCGACATGTTCTGGTGGGCCGCCATGTCCTGGCTGTGGGCCTGTGCCGCCTTCGTCAGGGTCGAGTTCAGGGTCAGGGCCGAGCAACCGACCTTGCTCCGCTCGGCGTTGACGAGCGCCACGATGCGAGCGACGACCCCGGAGGCCGTGGCGGTCGGCTTCGGGGTGCTCGGCGGGGTGGGAGCCGCGGAGTGGGTCGGCGCGGGGGCACTGTGCGTCGCGGTGGGCTTGGGCCTGGGTTTCGGACTGGCGGTCTTGTGGGGGGCCGCGGAGGCGGTCGGAGTCTTCGACGGCGCCGCAGTGGGCGCGCCGCTCTCGCTGCCCTGCCAGTGGTGGTTCCAGTGGCTCTTGTGGTGGTGAGCGTGGTGCGCGTGGTACTGCCAGGTCTGGGCCGACTGGTTCCCGGCACCGCCGGCCTGGGGCCCGCCGCCGTTCTGCCAGTCGCCACAGGCCATGGCGACGGACGGTACGCCCACCGCACTCAGGACGACCGCCCCGATGACCATCCGCCGGTAGTGCTGCTTCTTACGATGCTTCGCCATGCGTGACCTCACCGGTAACTTCCTGCGGACCGTCATTCTTAGAAGGGCCTCACAGGGAGCGCAAAGAGCCCTCCTACTACCTTGCTTCGTAGATACGGAGGGCCCTTGCCAAGCGCAGGGGAGCGTGCTGGTCACGCGTTTGCAGTTTGCTCCGAGTGCTGTTGCCCCGTCAGAAACCCCATGAGTTTCGGAGAACGGGCGGGAACGCCGAGCCGATGGGATGTCGTCCCGCCTGACCTGTCAGGCGCTCGCATCAAACCGGACAAGTCCCATATGTCGCTAGAACGACATCTACTATTCGGCACCCCTAGCTCTCGGGGTGGCGTGACGGATGTCACGGAACCAAAGCTTCCGGTTCTCGTCGGCCGCCCACAGGGCGATCTGTGTGCGAGAGCGAAGGCCCAACTTGTCGCGCACCTTGTCCAGGTGCGTGGCCACCGTATGTACCGAAAGTCTGAGTCGTTCTGCTATCTGCCGGTTGGTCAACCCTTCCGTCACCAGCTCGACCACCATGAGCTCCCGCGCGGTCAGCCGTGACCGCTCGTCCGCGCCGCTCCTCGTCCGCAGGGCGTACGCGACGAGCCGCTCCCCGTGCAGCCCCCGTGCGCCGGCGACGGCGGCCTCCCGTGCGGCCGGCGACAGCAGTTTCCTGGCCCGGTCCGCCGCCTGCTCCATCGTGCGTCGCCAGGGTGCCTCGGGCTCGGTGTCCAGCCTGCGCCGTGCCTGTGCGCTCGCCTCGTACAACCGCAGGGCGCGCTGCGGGTCCCCGCGCTGGGCAGCCACGAGGGCCAGGCCCTCGACGGGATACAGCGAGTGGAAGCTCGTCCCTGGGGTGATCCGCAGAACTTCGGTGAACAGCTGCTCGGCGCTCTCCGGCTGCCCGAGGGCCACGCGTACGGCCCCCGCGGTGTGCAGCGCGGCCGCGGTCCGGGTCCAGGGCGCGTGCTCCCTGAGCACCGGCAGGCACCGCGCCATGATCGCGTCGGCCTCGTGCGCCTCGCCCGCCTGGAGCAGCGCCCAGGCCAGGTGATGGGCGCACCACGCGATCTCCTCGGGTGTGCCGAGCGAGGCGAGCACGTCCCGGCACTCGCGCAGGTCCGCGACGGCCTCGCTGAACTCCTCGCGGCACAGCCGCGCCGCGGCCCGGGCGTCCAGGGCGTTGGCCAGCCCGGCGGGGTCCCGGCGCGCCCGCTCCCTGGCCACTGCCTGCTCGCCCCGTCGCAGCGCTTCGTGCAGGTCGGCCTGCTGGCAGGCCACCCGCGCGGCGAGCGCGGGCGCCGCTCCGCCCGGCGCCGGGCCGTCGGCCGCACCCGGTGGTCCGGTCAGCAGCGCGCGGGCGGCCGACGGCTGCTCCTGCTGGTAGTGCACGCGGGCCAGCTCCAGCGTGAGCCGCGCCTGTACTGCCTCGTCGTGGCCGGTGGCGCAGGCCAGTACCGAGGAGAGATTGTCCCGCTCCACCGCCAGCGGGCTGCTCGCCTGGTCGGCGAACACATCCCCGCGGCCCCGGTCGGCCAGCCCGGTCAGCCAGGCGAGCGCTCGTCGCAGGGTGCCCGGCAGCTCGCCGGAAGCGCGGAGCCGTTCCAGGGCGTAGGCGCGGATGGCGCCGAGCTGTCTGAAACGGGTGGGCGCCGTGTCTCCCGGCAGCCGTACGACCAGGGACTTGGCTTCCAAGGCGCACAGAACGCGGAAGACCTGCCCCGGCCCGATGCCGCCGCCCACGCACACGGACCGTGCCGCGGCCACGTCGAACCCGCCGACCAGGACCGCCAGACGCCTGAACACGGCCTGCTCCGCCGGGTCCAGCAGCCGGTGGCTCCAGTCGACGGCGGCGGCGAGTCCGCTGTGGCGCCGGGGCCCGGTTCTGCTTCCGTCGGCCAGGAGGTCCAGCCGGCACAGCTGGTCGTCCAGCCCGGCCAGGATGTCGTCCGGCGCGAGGGCGCCGACGTGCCGGGCCGCGAGTTCGACGGCCAGGGTCAGGCCGTCCAGCCGCCGGCATATCTCGGCAACCGTACGGCCGTTGCCCCGGTCGAGGGAGAAACCGGGCGAGCGGCTCGACGCACGCTCGACGAACAGCCGCACGGCATCCGCCCGCAGCAGGTCCGCCACGTCGTCCCCGGTGTCGGCCGGGGGCAGGGACAGCTCGCCGACCCGGAACACCGTTTCTCCGGGCACCCGCAGAGCCTCCCGGCCGGTGGCCAGGATCCGCAGCCGGGGACAGCGGCCGAGCAGGGTCGCGACCAGCCGGGCGCACGGCTCGACCAGATGCTCACAGTTGTCCAGGACCAGCAGCCGGGAGGCGTCCCCGATGGCACGGACCAGACCGTCGGCACCGGTCCGGCCCGCTCGTTCGCCCACCCCCAGCGCGGCCGCCACGGACTGCGTGAGCAGGGAGCCGTCCTGCAGCGAGTCCAGCTCCACGAGGTCCACCCGGGCGAAGCGGTTCGGCAACCCCCGGGCGAACTCCAGCGCCAGCCGTGTCTTGCCCACCCCGCCCGCACCGGTCAGCGTCAGCAGACGTGTGCTTCTCAGGAGGGCGCGCAGGCGGGACATCTCCTGCTGCCGGCCGACGAAGGAGTCGAGCGCCGACAGCAGGACGGGGCCGTGGTCGTGGCCGGCAGCGGCCGACGGTTCGGACGGCGCGGGCCGCCGTGCTGCCAGTCGTCGCCGGAGCGCCCGTTGTCTGCAGGCGTTGGAACAGTACCGGGCCGGCCGACCGCCCTGCGGTCTCGTGATCAGTGCCGCGCCACATGCCTCACATGTTCGACTCCGGGTCATCCCCGATTCCTGGCCGCCCGCCGGGGTGGGAAAACCATCCCGTCAGGGCGTGGCGGCCGGGTCTATTCCGAGTACGACGGTTCCGGTCACGCCCTTGCCGAGGTCGCTGCCCGCCTGGGTGAGGGTCAGCAGGGTCGAGGACCCGCCGTTGCGGTAGATGCCGTCCCTGGCGTTGAGCGTGCGGGTCGCCGTGTTGTTCCGGTAGGGGGACAGGGCGGCGACCTTGGTGTTGTAGGTCTCCGGGAAGTAGAGCTGGCCCGTGTGGGACACATGGCCTCCGTGGTACGTCCCACCGGACACCGCGCCGCCCACATGCGTCTTGACGTGGATGTGCAGGGCCCGGCCGACGTACCAGCCCGGGTAGACGGTGGTGAACTCGGCCACGCCGGCTGCGTCGGTCAGCTGCACACCGCGCAGGAAGGTCGTGTCCGGAGTGGAACCGCCGGCCACGTAACCGGAGTAGATCCCGAGCGCGTCGCAGTGCCAGATGTCGACCGCAGTGTTGGGCAGCGGGGCGCAGGTGGCGCTGTTGACCACCGTGACGCGCAGGGTGAGCGGAACGCCGGCCCTGCCCTCCGTGATGTCCTTGCGGACCCTCTCCAGGTCCAGGTAATAGGGCCCCTCGGTCTGCTCGGGGGTGAGGACGCACGCGGCGGCGAGCCGGGCCGGGGTGCGGGGATCCGCGGCGGCCGCCGGCTGCGTTGCGGCGAGGCCCAGTGCCGCCACGCCGAGGGTGGCGCCGCCCAGGGTGGCGATGACCGATCTGCGGGTGGCGCCGGCCGGGGCGTCGGCCGGCTCGGGGGCACGCTGCGGTTCGGCGGTCTCGTGGTGGGGGGTGTCAGTCATGCTGCGACGATGGCGCGTGCGCCGGCGCCCGGGATCGTACGGACGACCGATGAAATCGGGGGCGTTACGAAACTACTGGGGCCCGTGCGGCAGACCTCAGGGAAGCGGCTGCCGCTCCGACTCGTCGGGAGCCGGGGGCAGTGCCAGGTGCGCGAGGTCGCCCGGCGGGGGCGTCTTCACCGGCCACAGCGGAGCGGCGACTCCGTCGGCGAGCGCGGCCGGTGCGTCGGTGAGGTTCATGCGCTCGCGCAGCCGGCCGTAGAAGTCCATGGGACCGAGCCGCACCGCCTTGAGCCGGCGGGGAGCGGCGTACACACCGATCCAGTCCCCGGGGCTGAGCACCCCGCGCACCTGGCCGTCGATACTGACGGCGGCCTGGCCCGACCGTTCCAGGACCCGCAGCGCGATGGGCTCGTCCGGGGCGGCCACGACCGACCGGTTGAACGTCATGTGCGGGGCCACCGGGGTGAAGATGAGGCCCTCGGCCCTGGGTGAGACGACCGGACCACCGGCGGCGAAGCTGTAAGCGGTCGAGCCCGTGGGCGTGGCCACCAGCAGCGCGTCGGCGGAGTACGACGCCAGCAGCCGCCCGGCGAGATAGACGCCGACCGACACCTGCCGGTCCCTTGCCAGCTTCTCCAGGACGACGTCGTTCAGCGCCGTGACGTTCAGGGCGACGCCCCAGTCGTCACCGGTCTCGCACTCGATGCGCACCGGGGGCGGGGGCAGCATCGGCCCACGGGCGTAGTGCACCAGCGCCTCCACCTGATCGGGCACCTCCAGCCGGCAGGACGCCCGCATGGTGAGGAGCATCCGGCTCTCGACGGTGATCCGGTCCTCCCGTACGGCGTCCAGCGCCGCGCGCACGGCCGTGGCGGGGACCTCCGTCAGGAATCCCACCCGGCCGAGATCGACGCCGAGGACCAGGGCGTCGTTCTCGGCCGCCAGCCGGGCACCGCGCAGGAAGGTTCCGTCGCCGCCCAGGGTGACGATGAGATCCGGATCGCCCGCGGTGTCCAGCTCCTCCCGGGCGCTGTGCCGCGCGCCCTCCTGCCACACGTCGATGTCGGCACACTCCACGGCGTGCTCGGCGCACCACTCGCGCACGGCGCTCGCGGCGGCCACGGCCTCCGCCCGTCCGCCGTGTACGACCAGGCCGATACGGTTCACGGTCATACCCGCCTCCAAAACGGCACTTACAGAGGGCCCTCCCCACCACGATCCCCGGCCCGCACCTGACACGCCACGCCGCTGCCGGGACAGGGGCCCGCCCGGCCCTAGCCTGTGCTTACGTGCCGATCCGACCGGATTTCTGTCACTGCCATGTCACAGCTGATCCGCAGCGGAACCCCTGGTCAGGTTGGTCTGTCTCTGTCCGTGACCACCGGCACGAGCCGGACGACCTGTTTGCTTCCGAAATCGGGGGACCCCATGCAGCACCGCAACACCATCCGCCTCACCGCCTCGGCGATGGTCACGATCGCCGCCGCCCTCTCGCTGAGCGCGTGCCAGTCGGGTGGCGGCGAACCGTCGGCCGAGAAGTCGTCCCAGGCCCCGTCCACCGCGGCTGCATCCCCGAAGGCCTCCGCTCCCAGCAGCCCGGCCACCGCGGCCTCGAAGCCCGCCGGCGGCACCTCCACCCCCTCGGGCGCGACCGTCACGCCGGCGTCCGACCCGTCGGGCGGCACCGCGCCGACGTGTCCGCTCACCGCCCTGAAGGTGGCGGCGTACCAGGCTGCCAACCGCCCGGCCGGCACCGGCACCGGAGCGGCGATCATCGAGTTCACCAACGCCTCCGGAAAGGCGTGCGTCCTGAAGGGTTACCCGACGGTGGCGGGGGCGGGCAACGGCGCGCCCGACCACAACGCTCCGATGAAGGTCACCCCCACTGGTACCGCGTCGAGCGTGAAGGTCGCGCCGGGCGGCAAGGCATGGGTGAAGCTGACCTTCGTCCAGGTGCAGGGCGAGGCCGACGGCTACTGCGTGTCCGGCGCGAAGCCCACCGTCTACCCGACGCTGGTGGTCGGCCTGCCCGGGTCGGGTGCCCACCAGGTCGCCCTGTCGGACGGTGAGATCGCCGAGTGCGACAACAAGGTCACCGCTACCGCCGTGTCGGCGGTCAAGCCTTCCTGACCTCGTCCGGAGCCGGGCGGTGTCAGCGGGCCGTCGTCGAGGAGACGGCGGCCCGGGCCGCCCGCTCCACCAGCGCGACGCCGTCCTTCATCGAGGTGTTGCCGTCCGACAGGACCGCGACGAGGTAGTGGTGCTTGCCGCTCGTGATCCGGCCGACGCTGTTGACGTCCCACAGCCCCGTCGTGTTGCGCTGCAGCCAGCCGTTCTTCAGGGCCCACTCGGAGCCGGCGGCGGCCGAGACGCCCCAGGACTGCTCGGGGGCGATGCGGCCCATCAGCGTACGGATGTAGCCGCGGGACGTGTCGCTGAGCGCCGGCGCGGAGCCCGCCTTCGGGGCGGGCCCGGTGTCGAAGACGGCGCACAGCAGACGTATCTGGTCGCTCGCCGTGGTCCGGGTGAGCCCCCACCTGACGTCCGGGCCGCCCTTGGTCGTGGTCAGTCCCAGCCGCTTGTTGGCCGCCTGGAGTCCCGGGGCGAGGCCGATGCGCCGCCACAGCGCGTTCGCCGCCGTGTTGTCGCTGTGTTCGATCATCGCCTGCGCCTGGGCGCGCTCCTTCGCGGTCAGGGCGTGCCCGGAGTCCTGCCCCTGGAGCAGCAACGCGGCGAGGATGTCGACCTTGATGATGCTCGCCGTGTCGTAGGCGGTGTCGTCGCCGTACAGCGTGGGCGTCCGGCCCGCGCCGTCCAGGTCCAGCACCGCGGCCGTCACCCGCGCCTTGCCCTTGGCCTGCACCGACGCGGAGAAGTCGGCCGGGGCGGAGCCGGAGCCCGTCGACATGGTGGCCGCGGCCACCGGTGCCGGGGCGAGCGCTCCGACCGCGAGCAGTACCGACGCGGCCGCGAGCACGCCGCAGATCGCCGCGCGGGGGCCTCGGGGGTGCGACGAGGAGCGGATTCGGTACGCCATGGAGAGGGCCTCGGCAGTTCGGGGACAGGGACACAGAACTGCGAACGTAAACAAAACGCCCGCTCCGCGAAGTGACCGCTGCCACGACAGGCCCCTTTAGGGCCGAATTGTGAGCAGAGCAACAGTGGGCGCACGTGAACAGAGCGCGACGGTCTGTCGCGCTACGTGAGCGTCGGTACGGCTTGCCCTCCGCACCCACGGGGAAGAAGGTGACCAGAGAGGCACACCGGGCCCGGGAGGCGTCATGAGCACATCAGCTGAGCCGAGAGTGTCGGGCCTGGAGATCCGGTCGATCGACTACGTCCCCCTGGACGAGCGGCACGGCAAGCTGTGGCATCTGGGCCCCCTGTGGTTCATGTCCAACGCCCAGATCGCCACCCTCGCGGTAGGGCTGATCAGCATCACCGAGGGCGGCAACCTGATCTGGTCGCTGCTGGCCATCGTCTCCGGTACCTTGATCGGCACCTTCTTCATGGCCTTCCACTCGGCCCAGGGCCCCCAGCTGGGCCTGCCCCAGATGATCCAGTCGCGGCCCCAGTTCGGCTACGTCGGCGCCCTCCTGGTGTGGCTCTTCGCCTACATCCAGTACGCGGGATTCAACGTCTTCAACAGCATCCTCGCCGCCCAAGCCCTGCACACCACGGTGCACGGCGGCGTCAAGCTGTGGGTGGTCGTGGTCACCGTGGTCGCGCTCGTCGTCGCCCTCGTGGGCTACGACGTCATCCACAAGGCCGAGCGGTTCCTGACCTACACCTTCCTCATCATCTTCGGGATCTTCACCGTCGGCGTCCTGGTCACCCTGCACTACCCCGCGGGCTCCTTCGACCTCGGCGCCTTCAAGTGGACGCCGTTCCTGGCCCAGTTCGGCGTGGTCGCCGGCTACCAGATCAGCTGGGCGATCTACGTCTCGGACTACTCGCGCTACCTCCCGCCGGACGTGACGGTCCGCAAGACTTTCTACTGGACGTACTTCGGCTCCGCCCTCGGCGGCATCTGGCTGATGGTGCTCGGCTCGCTGCTGGCGGCCTGGGCCGGCAAGGACTTCGAGACGATCGCCTCGATCAACGCCGCCGGGGACAAGGTGTTCAGCGGATTCGGCGCGATCGTGCTGCTCTTCTCCGCCCTGGGTCTGGTGTCCGTGACCGCGCTGAACATGTACGGCGGTTCACTGACCCTGATCAGCGCCATCGACTCGTTCAAGCGGGTCCAGCCGACGCTCGGCGTGCGGCTGCTGACCCTCGGCCTGACCGCGGCGCTCTCCCTGGTCGGCGCGCTCGCCGCGACCTCCAACTTCCTCGCGAACTTCAACAACTTCCTGCTGCTGGTCCTCTACCTGTTCATCCCGTGGACCGCGGTGAACCTCATGGACTACTACGTCGTACGCCGCGGGCACTACGCCGTCGCCGAGATCTTCAACCCGAACGGCATCTACGGACGCTGGGGCTGGCACGGCATCATCGCGTACCTGGTCGGCTTCGCCGTCATGATCCCGTTCTTCTCCGTCGGCACCCTGTTCGTCGGCCCCGCCGCCGAAGCGCTCGGCGGAGCCGACGTCTCCCTGTTCATCGGCCTGCCGGTCTCCGCAGCGCTGTACTGGTGGCTGACCCGCTCGATCGACGTGGAGGCCGAGACGCGCGTGGCGGAGGCGGAGGCCGCGGCACTGGAACGGGCGGCACACGAGCACCATGAACCCTGACGCGCGGACGCCGGCGCGCACGGTGCGTCAGGCGGTACGGGCCGGCGGCTCCTGCGACAGGGCCGGCAGGCGACGCGCGTCGTCCGGGCCGGCGGCGTAGCGGGCGACGCCGTCGGCCCCGCCGTCACGGCCTGAGTATCCGGTCCTGCTCCACCAGGGGCGCGCCGTCGTGCCAGGGCAGGGGCTTGCCGAAGCGGACCAGTTCGCCGTGGAGCGCGGGATCGACGCCCTCGGCGAACACCAGGTCGAGGACGGCCCGGGCCGCATCGGCGGGGGACTGGGCCTGGCTGAAGTCGCTGAACCACGGGCGGGAGGTGGCCGTGTCGACCATGCCGGGGCAGACGGAGGCGATCAGTGTGCCGTCGGCGAGGTCGTGTGCGCGGCGTTCGGCCGCGACCGCCCGGACGGCGGCGACCTGAGCCACCTTGGAGGGCACGTTGAGCCAGCGCGGCCAGCCCGCCTCCTCCGAGGTCCTGCCGTGGACCGCGCTGCGCCAGGACTCGACGGCGTACTCGACCTGGCCGAGGCTCGCGCCGTCGAAGAGGGGGTGCAGCCGCGCATCGAGGTGGCCGAGGGTGCCCAGGCTGCTGGCCACGACGAGCAGCCGGCCGCCCGGGCGCAGGACGGGTCCGAAGGAGCGCAGGATCGCGTGGGTGGCGGTGTTGGAGACGTCGATGAACTCGTCGGCGCGCTCGGACTGCGACTCGTCGGGCAGCACCCGGGCGACCGCGTTGGAGATCACCACGTCCACTCCGCCGTACTGCTGCTGGAGTTCACCGGCCAGCCGGTCGATGGCGTCGGTGTCGGTGACGTCCAGGACCCGGCCCTGGACCTGACTGCGGGTGGTGGGCAGTTGGGCCACCTCGGCGGCGGCCTCGGCGACGCGCCGCGCGTCGCGGCCGGTGAGCAGGACCAGGTCGCCGGCGTCCATCCGGGCCGCCAGCCCCTCGACTAGCGCGCGGCCGAGACCCTGGTTGGCGCCCGTGACGAGGGCGATTCGGGAAGCGTTCATGCAGGCAACGCTAGAAACGTGTGCGCCATGCGTCCAACGAAAGTTCGGCACCGCTAGTATGCGTAAACGTCATGGACTTCACAGATGTGTCGCTCACGGCGCTGCGCGTCTTCCGCGCGGTGGCCGAGCAGGGAACCTTCACCGCGGCCGCCGCGTCGCTGGGCTACACCCAGTCGGCGGTGTCCCGGCAGATCGCCGCGATCGAACGGGCCGCGGGCGCCGAACTGCTGGAACGCAGGCGCGACGGCGTACGGCTGACCGCGGCGGGCCGGGTCGTCATGCGCCGGGCGACGGTCGTGCTCGACGAGATCGACGCGGCCGCGCGCGAACTGTCCGGCCTTCCCGGGCAGGGCGGGACGGTCCGGCTCGGCTGGTTCCCCAGCGCCGGAGCGGTGCTGGTGCCCAGGGCCCTGACCGCGCTGCGCCGCACGGACCCCGGCCTGAACGTGGTCGGCCGGGAGGGCGGCACCCCCGCCCTGGTCCGTGCGCTGCGCGCCGGCAGCCTGGACCTGGCACTGTTGGCGTCGGCGCCGCCGTTCCGGCCGCCGGACGCCGAGTCGCCCCCGCTGGTGCTGCGCACCCTCACCGAGCGCGCCCTGCACCTCGCGGTGCCGGCCGCCCACCCGCTCGCCCGCGGCGACTTCGTCGATGTTGCCGACCTGCGCGGTCAGCGCTGGATCGCCGGGTCCTCCTCCGGGGAGGACGGGCTGATGGGAGTGTGGCCGGGCCTGGACGAACGGCCCGACATTGCCCACACCGCCCGCGACTGGCTGGCCAAGCTCCACCTGGTCGCCGCCGACTGCGGACTGACCACCGTGCCGGCCTCGCTGGCCCCCGCCGCACCGGCGGGCGTACGCATCCTGCCGGTCCGCGGAGGCCCTCAGGAGCAGCGCCGCCTGCTCCTGGCCCGGCTGCCGAACCCGCCGGACGAAGCGGTCACCCGCGTGGCAACAGCCCTGCGCGGCGCGGCCCTTGACCTCGACACACCGGAGGGGACACAGCCCTCCCCCTGATCGGCAAGGGTGCGGGGTCAGGCAGGTTCGCCCCGCCAGGCGCCGTCCCGTTGCGCCCAGCGCACGGCGGGGGCCACCGCGAACCCGGCCACGGCGAACACCACGCCGAGCACCGCCCAGCCGAGCGTGCCGTGGGCGATCGCGGTGACCGTGACCAGCGCCGGCCCCGCCATCATCCCCGCCGACATCCCGGTGCCGAACACACCCTGGTACACGCCGTGCGCCCGGGCGTCGGCGAGTTCGTACCCGAGGGTCCAGCCACCCGCAGCCGACAGCACCTCCGCGAAGACCTGCACCACCGCACCGGCGGTCAGCGACAGCACCGCCCACACGGGGGAGAGGCCCGCGGACAGGGCGTACACCGCGCAGGACACCGCCAGCAGCAGTCCCGCCCAGCGCATCGCCCTCACCGCGCTGGGCACTTGGGAGGCCCGGCGGGCGGCCCGCACCTGCAGGAGCGCCACCAGCACACAGTTGACGATCATCAGCAGCGCCGCCGTCCAGCGCGGCGCCTCGGTCCGCTCCACGATCCACAGCGGCAGCCCGACCTCGGAGAGCGTGTACTGCACGACCAGTACCGCGTTGAGCACGGTCACCGCGAGGAACGGCAGGTCACGCACCGCGCGCCAGCGGTCGACGGCCGGGGCGTCGGCGTCCGGCGCCACCCGCTCGCGCACATGCGACGCCAGCGGCATCCGCGGCACCAGCAGCGCGGGGCCCGCGAAGGACAGCGCGTTCACCAGAATCACCGTCAGATACGCGGCTCGCGTGTCCAGTTGGAGTGCAACCGCGCCGATCGCGCCGCCCAGACCCATCGCGACGTTCGTCACCATCCGCAGATACGCCCGTGCCTCCACCCGCGTCGCCGCAGGCAGCACGTCGGCGTAGAGCGCGCCCTGCACCCCACGGCTCGCCATCTGCAACGCCGTCGCACAGATCACCGTCACGAGGAACCCGGCGTAGGAGTGCACCAACGTGTACGCGGCCGTGGCGATGCCGGTGCCGCCCCACAGCAGGGCCCCCATCCGCCGGGCTCCCCACCGGTCCGCGGCCCGCCCGGCGGGCACCCCGGCGGCGACACCCACCAGACCCGCGACCGTCATCCCGACCCCGACCGCCGTCGCGTCCAGGCCGACGATGCGCGTGAAGTACAGGATGCCGAGCGGGAAGTACAGCCCGTTGCCGAGGGAGTTGACGGCGGTCAGTACGGTGGCGAGGCGCAGGACCGGGTCGGCCGGGAGCAGCCCGCCGGCCCGGGTCGCGCGGCTCGCCTCGGGACTGCCGTGCTGGTCAGGGGCGGGTGAGACAGGTGTCGTGGTCATGTCCGACAGCCAACCCCGTCCGCACCGGCGTCCGACAATGATTTAGCGTGGCACTCAATGATCGAGTTCCGCTTCGCCGTCGGCGACCTCGCCACCACCTCCTTCGCCTACTCCCCGCTGCAGGAGGCGGTGTTCTCGCTGCGCTGCCTGCACGACCCGGTCCGCTACCCGCACCACAGGCCGTGGCTGCGCCGCATCCGCCCGCGTCTGGAGACCCTCGACCGCGAAGTGCTCACCGCCCTGATCGCCCCCTGGCTCTGGGTGCCCGACTTCCTCACGCCGCGCCCGGCCCGCGCCCGCCCGGCCTTCGCCGAGGAACTCGACGAGGTGCGCCGCACCCCGCCGGAGGTCGTCACCGCCGACTTCCACGCCACGTACCGCACCGGTGACGCGCTCCCACCGGTCGTCGCACAGGGCCTGGCCGACCCCGCGGCCTTCCTCGCCCGGCTCACCGACGCCGTCGACACCTACTGGCACACCTGCCTCCACGACAGCTGGTGGCCGCGCGTGCAGAGCATCCTGGAGGCCGATCTCGCCCATCAGGCAAGGGTGTTGGCGGAGCAGGGAGCGGCGGGACTCTTCGTCGGACTCGACTCGCGCCTCGTGTGGACCGGCGCCCAGCTGCGGCTGACCCGCACCCGCGACACGGCCCCCTGGCCGCCGGCCGACATCCGCATCGCCGGGCGCGGCCTGGTGCTGATGCCGACGGTCTTCGCCCGCGGTGCGCAGACGGTGATCGATCCGTCGCGCCCGCCGGTGCTCATCTATCCGGCCCGCGGCCGTGCCACCCTCTCCGAGGCGCCGCCACCGGTCACCGACCGCGCCCTGATACGGCTCCTCGGCCGCCCCCGCGCCCGTCTGCTGAGCCTCCTCGCGGAACCCGCCTCGACGACCGAACTCGCCCACCGTCTGAACGTCACCCCCGGCGCGGTCAGCCAGCACCTGGCCGTCCTCTACGACGCTGGGCTGCTCAGCCGGACCCGCAGCGGCCGTACGGTGCGGTACGCGCGCACGGCCTTGGGCGACGAGCTGTGCCGTTAGATGTATTCGGGTGAAGATTTATCTCTGATGGTGTGTGGCCCCAAAAAGGGTCGGCTCGCTCCAGTAGTTTGGGACCATGGGGAAGTCCGGCCGGCCGCTCTCGTGCCGTCGTTCTTCTGCCGGGATCGCAGCAGTCGAGTCAGGACTCTGGATACGCCGGAAGTCTGCCACCCTATTGGTGTACGTCGTCATGGTGATGGCAATTTCGGGAATCTTTGCCCCCAGGGCGGCGGCTGCGCCCAGCTGCCGCATCGGGGCCTACATCACAGACCTGTATGGGCTGGACGTCTCGCCGCGTACCATCAACGCGGATTTCTGGCTCTGGAGCGTATGTCCGAGTGCCGACCTCGACGCCACCAAGCGCCTGGAATTCGTCAACGCCGCACAGGTGACCCAGAGCGACCGCTCCGTGGAGAAGATCGGCAACGAATACTGGTCCCAGGTGAAGGTGTCCGGCACCTTCCGGCAGCAATTCGACCTCAGTGAGTATCCGTTCGACAAGCAGGACGTCCAGATCCGGGTCGAGGACTCCGAGTACAACTCTTCCCAGTTCACCTATGTGCCCGACGCCGCGAACTCAGGATATGATCATGAAATCAGCCTCGGCGGGTTCAAGATCAGGGGTTTCAGTGCGCGGGTGGTGACACACACCTATCAGACTTCTTTCGGGGACCCGAGGATCACGCACGGGCAGAACAGCCGGTACAGCCAGTTCGTCATCGGTCTCGAGCTCGCCAGGGACGACGTGGCCGGATTCATCAGAGAGTCCTGGCCGGCCTACGTGGCTTTTCTCATCTCGTTCATCTCCTACTGGATCTGGTCGAAAGAACTTCTGTCCATCATCGGGGCACGCTATGGAATTCTTGGCGCATCTCTCTTCAGCGTCGTGGTGAACATGCGCTCCTCGAGTCTGGCAGGGACTCTCTTCGGAGTGACCTTGGTCGATCAAATCCAATTGACCACGCTGCTTTACACGCTGATCGCCGTGGGTTGTACCACCTACATCGTGTGGAGATGGGCCGATCACGAAACGGACCCGGCGGTGCGGCGGGTCAACAATTTTGTGGCGCTGTCGGCAACAGCCGCGTATCTGATCGCAAACGCCATCAGCATCGGTTTCGCGATCACGTAGAAGGGGACGCAGGCCGTCGGGACGCCGGCCTCCCCGGGCGCTTGACCGCCTGGCCGACGATCACCGTCTCCGCGCTCTCGACCCCCAGCCCGCCCAGGTCCTCGGTGATGAACCGGTACAGGTGGGCCAGATCCCGTACCCAGACGGCCACATGCAGGTTGTGCGCGCCGGTGGTGGCGAAGGCACCGTGCACCGCAGGGTGGCCGGCCAGGGCCCGTCCGACGTGGTCGAGGCGGCCCGGCGGGACGCGGGCCATGACGTTGGCGTCGATGCTGAGCCCGAGCCGCTCGGGGTCGGTCACGACATGGGTCAGCAGCCGCCCGGTCCGTGTGAGCCGGGCGATGCGGCGCCGCACGGTGGACTCCGGGTGGCCGGTGCGCGCCGCGACGGCTGCCGCCGGCGTCCGGGCGTCCTCCTCCAGCGCGCCCAGGATGTCGCGGTCGACCTCGTCCGGCTCGCCCGGTGGGGTCTGGCTTCCTCGTCGCGGCCCCCGCACTGCACGCCCCGCTGCGGCGGGCCCTGTCGGCCCGTGTCGGGGCCCGCGACGCCAGGGCCTGACGCCGCTCAGCGGAACGCGTCCATGCGCTGGGTGCCGATGACCGACAGCAGCCGCAGCGCCTCCTCGGAGGGCGAGCCGGGGGCTGCGGTGTAGATGACGACCTGCTGGTCCCGGTCGGTGATGTGGAGAACGTCGCAGTCGACGGTCACCGGGCCGACCACCGGGTGCTGGAACGTCTTGCACAGCGTGGGCTCGGCGGTCACGTCATGGGAGGCCCACAGCCGGGCGAACTCCTCGCTCCCGCCGCGCAGTTCTTCGATCAGGCCGGTCAGCTCGGGGTCGTCGGGGTAGCGGGCGGCGGCTGCGCGCAGGCGCCGGGCCGAGGCACGGGCGAACGCGTCGGCGTCGGACACCCCGTACAACCGCCGCCCACGGGGGCTCGGTCCGAGGAAGGCCCGGCGCACCAGGTTGCGCTCGCGTCGGGGCAGGGCGGAGAAGTCCTCCATGAGAGCGGCCGCCAGATCGTTCCAGGCGAGCACCTCGAAGGCCGCCGACGTCACGATCGCGGCGGCCTGCGGCAGCCGGTGCAGCAGGTCGAGGATGCTCTGGCGTACCTCGCGCGGAGGCCCGGGCGGCGGGCCCGGCGGCGCACCGGCGAGGTGGTGGAGGTGGACGCGCTCCGCGTCCGACAGACGCAGCGCCCGGGCCAGTCCGGCCAGCACCTCGCGCGAGGGGCGCGGGCCTCGCGCCTGTTCGAGCCGCGTGTAGTACTCGGTCGAGATGAACGCCAGCTGCGCCACCTCCTCAC
Organism: Streptomyces sp. NPDC044064; assembly: GCF_056434245.1. Taxonomy (NCBI): domain Bacteria; kingdom Bacillati; phylum Actinomycetota; class Actinomycetes; order Kitasatosporales; family Streptomycetaceae; genus Streptomyces; species Streptomyces sp. NPDC044064. The sequence goes on along the minus strand of NZ_JBWKFN010000017.1, from coordinate 204,460 downwards.
GGCGCAGCCCCGGGGTGCGGCGGCGCGGCCCGGTGGGCAGCCCCACCTCGGCGGGGGTGATCCGCTCGCGCCTGCTGCGCAGGAAGGCAGCCAGTTCTCGTCTGTCCACGTCCTCAGTGTGCGCGGGGTCCGGGCGGCCGATCCAGGTACAGCCGGTGCCTGGATCGGCTGCCCGGACCGACGCAGGCTCGCCGCCATGAACAACACATCCACCACCACTGCGCCGGGTCTGCTGGCCGGCAAGGTCGCCTTCATCACCGGTGCCGGGCGCGGCATCGGCGCCGCCGCGGCCCGCCTGTTCGCCCGGGAAGGTGCCGAGGTGATGCTCGCGGCCCGGACGGAGACACAGCTCCAGGCGGTGACCGAGGAAGTCCGGGCGGCGGGCGGCAGCGCGGACTACGTGCTGTGCGATCTGGCCGACGCGGCCGGTGTGCGCGCGGCCGTGGATCGCGTCGTCGACCGGTACGGCCGCCTCGACATCGCCTTCAACAACGGCGCGACCATCCAGCGCCCCGGGCCCATGGACCAGCTCCCGGAGGCCGACTTCGACCACGTCTGCGCCGTGAACCTCAAGAGCGTCTGGGTGGCCATGGTGGCCGAGGTCGCCGCCATCCGGGCCACCGCCGGAACCGGGGCCATCGTCAACAACTCGTCCATCGGCAGCCTGCGCGGCAACCCCGAACTGCCCGTCTACGGCGCGATGAAGCGGGCCGTCAACAGCCTCACCGAGTCGGCCGCCGTCACGTACGGCCCGGAGGGCATCCGGGTCAACGCCATCGCGCCCGGCGGCACGCTGACCGAGATGATCCGCACCTGGGAGGCCGAATCGCCCGGAGTCCTCGACCGGATCAGGGCACAGACCCCGCTGCGCCGCGCCGCGGACCCCGACGAGATCGCCCAGGCCGCCGCCTGGCTCCTCAGCGACCGCTCCTCCTACGTGTCCGGTACGGTCCTTCGCGTCGACGGCGGGGCGCGCGCCTGAGGCCCGGAACCGCATGGCCCGTGCCGTGTGTGATCTCTCCCATTGCGGTCGACGGGCCGATGCGGCCAACCTCTCGTCGAACGAATCTCCGAAGAACTGTTATCGGGGGCTCACCGGGCGGTCTCCCAGGTATCGGACAGCACCGTTCGGCATTCGAGGACAGGGAAGCGATTGATGAGTACAGAGCACACGGTGGCGTCGGCAGCCCTGGTGACCGCAGCCCGGGCGGGTGACGCGGCGGCCCAGGACGCCCTGGTCAGCGCGTACCTCCCGCTGGTCTACAACATCGTGGGGCGTGCTTTGAACGGCTCGGTCGACGTCGACGACGTGGTGCAGGAGACCATGCTCCGGGCCCTCGACGCGCTGGGCGGTCTGCGTACTCCCGAGAGCTTCCGCTCCTGGCTCGTGGCCATCGCGATGAACCAGGTCCGGACGCACTGGCAGGACCGGCAGTTCGCTTCGGGCGCCGTCGAGGAGGCCGAGGAACTCGCCGATCCGGGCGCGGACTTCGTGGATCTGACGATGGTCCAGCTCCAGCTGTCCGGGCAGCGCCAGGAGACCGCGCGCGCCACCCGCTGGCTGGAGCCGGACGACCGGGGACTGCTGTCGCTGTGGTGGCTGGAGTGCGCCGGCGAGCTGACCCGCGGCGAGGTCGCGGCGGCCCTGGAGCTGTCGCCCCAGCACACCGCGGTCCGCGTACAGCGGATGAAGGCGCAGTTGGAGGCGGCCCGCGTGGTGGTGCGGGCGCTGGACGCGCAGCCGCCGTGCACGGAGCTGCAGGGTGTGCTGGCCTCCTGGGACGGCCGGCCCTCCGCCCTGTGGCGCAAGCGAATAGCCAGGCACGCCCGCGGCTGCGTGCACTGCTCAGGGCTGTGGACCGGACTGATGCCCGCCGAGGGCCTGTTGGCCGGTCTGGGCCTGGTCGCGGTGTCGACCGTGCTGCTGGCGAAGATGGGTCACACCGCGGGCGGGATGGGCCTGGCCGGCTCGGCGTCCCGGCTGGACGAGTCGGCGGACCACGCCGCAGCGGGCCCGGCGGAAGGTCGCCGCGGCGCGCGCGGCAAGTCGGCTTCCCGGGGCGAGGTCCGCCGGCGCCGGCGCATCCGGCGCCGGGCCGTCGGCGGCGCCGTCGTGGCGGCCTGCGTCGCGGGCGGCGGCCTCTGGTACTTCGGGACGGACTCCGGGTCGGGCAACGAGGGGGCGACCGCCGCACGGGCCGCCGGCGATCCCGTGGTGGACCTCTCGGCACCCCGCGTCGTCGAGACCTCGAAGTCGGCCTCGGCCTCCCCGTCGCCGTCCCCGTCGGCCTCGAAGAAGGCGAGCAGTTCCAAGAAGACCCACCCGACGAAGAAGGCCACGCCGACTCCGCGGCAGTCCACCCGGCCCCCGCAGACCGCGCCCAGCACACCGCAGGCGCAGTCCGCACCCGCGGGCGATGTGGCGCAGGTGGTCGCGCTGGTGAACAAGGAGCGCGCGGCCGCCGGCTGCGGAGCGCTCACCGAGAACGCGCAACTGGAGAAGGCGGCGCAGGCCCACTCCGACGACATGGCCGCCCGCAACTTCTTCGACCACACCAATCCGGACGGCGCCGACCCCGGTCAGCGCATCACCGCCGCGGGCTACCGCTGGTCCACGTACGGGGAGAACATCGCGATGGGCCAGCAGACCCCGCAGTCCGTGATGGACTCCTGGATGAACAGCCCCGGCCACCGTGCCAACATCCTCAACTGCTCGTTCAAGGAGATCGGCGTGGGCGTTCACAGGGGTTCCGGTGGCCCTTGGTGGACCCAGGACTTCGGCGCCAAGCTCTGACGCCGGGCGGACCGGGAGGGGCGTTCCGGGCACGATGCGACGCCGTACCGGCAGGTGCCCTTCCCCACGGCCCGGCCGAGCCGATTCCAAGCGACGTTTCAAGGGACGTCTTTTCGACGGGCGTTGGGGCCAGGGCGGCGCAGGTACGCTGAGCGCGACCTCCCCCACCGCGAGAAACGGGACCGACCTCATGGACCTCACCTTCGCCGGTCGCGTGATCGAATGGCGTGGGCCGTCGCCCTACTACTTCGTCGCCGTGCCGGACGAGGAGTCCGCCGACATCCGTGAGGTGGCCGCGACGGCCACGTACGGCTGGGGCGTGATCCCGGTCGAGGCCCGGATCGGCGAGGTGACCTTCACGACGTCGCTCTTCCCGAAGGACGGCTCCTACCTGCTGCCGCTCAAGAACGCCGTGCGCAAGCCGCAGGGTCTCGCCGAGGGCGACGACGTGACGGTGGAGATGTCGGTGCGCCTCTAGCGCCGGACGCCGTTCTTCTTCCGCCGGACGCCGCCACCCGCCTCCCCGGCGGGCGAACCCCTGCACGGCCCTGGCTGACAGAAGCGTCGCGCAAGCTGACGATTGCCTTGACAATAGTTGCCGAGGCAATCATGATGGATGTGTGACTACGACACACGGACTGCACGACCACCTCGGCTACTGGCTGCGACGGCTCTCGGACGAGGTCCACGCCCGCTTCGAAGCCGAGATCGGCCGGCACGGCGTCACCGTCTCCCAGTGGGGGGTGATGGCGAGCGTGTCCCACGGTCACACCACCACCAAGGCGGTGGCCCAGCACATGGCCATCGATCCCGGAGCCGTCTCGCGGCTCGTGGACCGACTGGTCGCCAAGGGCCTGATCCGCCGCGAGCCCGATCCGGCCTCCCGGCGGACCGTGCTGCTCGTCCTCACCGACGAGGGCCGTGCACTGGTCCCCGTGCTGGCCGGCCTCGCCGACCGGAACGACGCCTACTTCTTCGGCTCGCTCGAGGCCCCGCAGCGCGACCAGCTGGAGAGCTGGATCCGTCGCCTCGTCGGCGAACCCCACCCCGCGCCACCGCACGACACCATGGAGGAGTCGTCATGATCGCCCGTTCCCGCACCAAGACCGTGAGCATCGACCGGCCCGTGGCCGACGTCTTCGCCTTCCTGGCCGACCCGGCGAACTGGTCGAAGTGGGCCGTCGTCAACGTCAAGTCGATCGAGCCCACGCAGGACCCCGACTGGTGGGCCATGTCGACCCCGGTGGGTCCGGCCCGGCTCCGTCTGCGCGCCGACGCCGAGTTCGGCATCCTGGACCACGACTTCCTGGACGACACAGCGTCCTGGCGGGTCCCCGCCCGCGTCGTCCCCAACGGCGACGGAGCCGAATTCATGATCACCTTCTATCAGCCGCCGGGCTTCAGCGACCAGTTCTTCGACGAGCAGATCGCCCTGGTCGACACGGAACTGTCCACGCTCAAGTCGCTCCTGGAATTCCAGGAATGACCACGTTCGATCGAGTGGGAACAGTCCGCGTTCACCAGTAATGTCGGCGGCCTGCCAGTGCATGACCCATGGAGCCCATGATCCACAGGACCGCGCCGATCACCACCAGGATGATGCCGATGGTCCACAGGATCGAAATGCCGGTGAGGAAGCCGACAATGAGCAGGATGATGCCGAGGATGAGCATGATGCGCCTCCTGCCGGTTTCGGGAGTTTCCACCCGTGCGACTGCCCCGAAATTCCGGAAAATATCATTTACGGCTCCGAAATTTTCGAGCGGCTGAATTGGCGCCGTGACCGAACGCGCCCTCCCGGCACTTTCAGTGGCGGCTGCCGCCCGACCGTGGAACGAGCCGCAGCGCGTGCAGGGCGGTGCCGAGGTCGACGAGGGCGGCTGGGTCGGAGAGCGAACGGCCCGTCAGCTTCTCTATCCGCCGGAGCCGATAGCGCACCGTGTTCGGGTGGATGAAGAGCCGGTTCGCCGTCTCGGCGGCGACGCCTCCCGCCGTGAACCAGTGGCCGAGCGTCTCCAGGAGGCGTGCCCGCTCAGGCGCCGGCAGCTCCAGCACCGGGCCCAGGACGACCTCGACCAGGCGTGCCGCCTCGGCAGGCGCGGCGGCCACCAGCATGGCGAGCGGACTGTCGTCGAAGCGGGCCACGCCCGGCCCGTCGCCCGGCAGCCCGGCCAGCGCCAGCCGGGCGAAGCGCAGCGCCTGCGGTGTGTCGCGCAGTGAGTCGAACCGGGGGCTGACCCCCACCCGCGCCTGATGGTGCCGCAGCGCCCTGCGGCTGACCGTCTCGGCCTCGGGATGAGCCAGTGAGAGCAGCCCGATCTGCTCGCCCGGCAGCAGCCGCCACGCCGACTGCACACCGGTCTGGCGCAGGGCCCCCTCGATACCGGGCAGCGGTTCCCCGCCCGGATCCGGCACGGAGGCGGCCACGACCGCGTAGGGTCCGCGCTCCGGCAGACCGAGTTGCCGTGCCGTCTCCCACAGCGTGGTCCGGTCCGCGAGCGCGCCCGTGAACAGCGCCTCGGCCAGCGCCGATCGGCGCGCCTCGCGCTGCAGCGCCAACTCGGCACTGGCCTCCCGGTAGGCCGCCGCGACAGCCTCCGCGTAACGGCCGAACTGCGCCCAGATGTCCGAAGAACCCGCCACCAGCTGGGCGTCCGTGACATCCGGATGCCGCTGCGCCTCGTCGACCATCTGTGACCAGAGGTACCCGAACCCGATCCGATAGGCGTGCAGCGTGTCCGCGAGCGGCACTCCCTGCTCGGCGCGGAGCCGGCCGGTCTGCTCCGCGGGCCGCACATCGGGTTCCGCGTCGAGCGCGAAACGCCCCAGCAACTGGTCCGCGTTGGCCGTGCAGGACTCCCGCAGCGAGGCGAAGGGGATCAGCGACTCGTCGGCGTAGGACTCGACCTCGGCGCGGATGCGCCGCGCCATCCGCTCACCCAGTTCCGGCAGCCGTCCCAGCAGGGCGGCACTCACGTCCGAGAGGCTCATCCCTGCAGCGTACGGGGCGCTCTTTGTTCCCCGGAACAATCTTCGGCCGGCTGAGCTGTCCGCCCGGCCATGGACGCTCCCTTACCTGGACGCCACGATGCCGTGAGCGCCGGCGGGGACCCGGCGCGCATGCGTGCGAGGAGGCATCATGGCCAATCTGGCGGAATTCCTGGCGGAGACGGCGGGCCGGCATCCCGAGAGCGCCGCCCTGCGGCTGGGGACGGCGACCACCACCTACGCCGAGCTGGACAGGCTGAGTGCCCAGGCCGCCGCCCTGCTGCGCACCGAGGGACTGCGCCCCGGCGACCGGGTCGCGCTGATGCTGCCGAACGTGCCCGAGTTCGTCGTCCTGTACTACGGCATCCTGCGCGCCGGCGGCATCGTCGTACCGATGAACCCGCTGCTCAAGACCCGGGAGACCGAGTACCACCTGCGTGACTCCGGAGCCGTGCTGCTCTTCGAGTGGCACCAGGCACCCGGTGAGGGCGTCCAGGGAGCGGCCGCGGCCTCCGTGCGACACATGTCGGTCGAACCCGCCGCCTTCGCCGCCGAGCTGGCACGGCTGGAGCCGCAGTACGAGATCGCCACCGTCGCCGGCGACGACATCGCCGTGCTGCTCTACACCTCCGGCACCACCGGACGTCCCAAGGGCGCGGCGCTCACCCACGCGGGACTTCGCCACAACACCGAGGTCAACGTGGTCAACGTGCAGCAGATGACCCCCGACGACGTCGTCGTGGGCTGTCTGCCGCTGTTCCACATCTTCGGGCAGACCTGCACGATGAACGTCGCCGTGCACAGTGGCGCCGCGCTCGTCCTCGTACCCCGGTTCGACCCGCAGACCGTGCTCGACGCCATCGCCCGGCACCGCGCGACCGTCTTCGAGGGCGTGCCCACCATGTACGCGGCGCTGCTCCAGCACCCCGGCGCCGACCAGGCCGACGTGTCCAGCCTGCGCCTGTGCATCTCGGGCGGCGCGTCCCTGCCGGTGGAGATCCTGCACGGCTTCGAGCGGCGCTTCGGCTGCATGGTGCTGGAGGGCTTCGGCATGTCCGAGACCAGCCCCGTCGTCTCCTTCAACCACCCCGACCGCCCGCGCAAGGCCGGATCGATCGGGACCCCCATCCAGGACGTCGAGGTGCGGCTGGTGGACGACGAGGGCCGGGACGTGACCCCGGGCCAGGTCGGTGAACTCGCGGTGCGCGGACCGAACCTGATGAAGGGTTACTGGAACCGCCCCGAGGAGACCGCCGCCGCGATACCCGACGGCTGGCTGCGCACCGGCGACCTGGCCCGTCAGGACGAGGACGGCTACCTGTACATCGTCGACCGCAAGAAGGACCTCATCATCCGCGGCGGCTACAACGTCTACCCGCGCGAGATCGAGGAGGTCCTGCACGAGCACCCCGCCGTCGCCCTCGCGGCCGTCCTCGGCGTGCCCGACGAGCGGCTCGGCGAGGAGATCGCGGCCGCGGTCGTCCTGCGCCCGGGAGCCGGGGCGAGCCCCGAGGAACTCCAGGAGTACGTGCGGGACCGGGTGGCGGCCTACAAGTATCCCCGCCAGGTGTGGCTGGTGGACGCTCTGCCCATGGGCCCGAGCGGCAAGATCCTGAAGCGGGAGATCTCGGCTCCGGTGCACTGAGCCCGCCATGTGAACCGGCCGGCCCAGGGGCTGATTCCCGAGCTGCGCGCCCGGCTCGAGAATCAGCCCGCACTGCCGCGGGCGGACAGTCGGTCGGCGATGCAGGCTGCGACGGCAGGGGTGATCGCGGTCATCTCCGGGCGCCAGCCCGGTACGGCGTTCACCTCGCAGACGGTGTAGGTGTCCTCGGCGGTGAACAGTAGGTCGACCCCGGCGATGTCCAGGCCCAGGGCGCGGACCGCGCGCACCGCCAGCTTCTCCGCCTGCGGATAGCGGCCCGCGCACAGCGTGGCGGTGCCGCCCTTGGCGATGTTGGACGCGAGGGTGCCGTCGCTGGAGGTGTGCAGTACGGCGCCCACCGGTTCGCCGTCGACCACGATCACGCGCAGGGAACGGCCGTGCGAGTGCGCCACATGCTCCTGGAAGAGGAACGGCGCCTCCCGGGTGAGGCTGCCGGCCACCTCGCGAAGCAGGTGCGGGTCGGGGGCGAGGAAGACCTGCCCGCCCTTGGCGCCGTTGACGGACTTCACCACGCACGGCGTCTTCAGACGGGGGCTGCGCACGACGCCTTCGAGCGGTGCGGTGGCGTAGGAGAGGGTGTCGGGCACCGGCAGCCCGGCCAGGGCGAGTTCCTGCAACTGCCACACCTTGTTGCGGCACTTGAGCTGGGCGGTGACCGTGTTGACCAGGGTGCTGCCCATGCGCTCCAGGTGCCGTAGCAAGGTCACCTCGCGGTCACTGTGCATGGGGCCGGCGACCTGGCGTACGCACACCACCTCAGGGGCGTGCAGGTCCGCGCCGCCCAACGTACGCAGCACCAGCCGTCCGCCCTGGACACCGAAGAGCAGCTCGTCGGTGTGCCAGACCGCGAAGCGAGAGCCGTGGGAGTCCGCCAGCGCTGCCGCCAGTTCGTGGGTGGACCGGCGCAGCACGGCCGGCCGCTGCCGCACCAGCAGCCACACGTCGGCGGGTGCCGGAACCGCCGGCAGAGCACGGTGCTGTACGACCACTGCGACTCCTCACGTCTTCGCTGCCCGCGCCCGAGGGCCGTCGACGCGGCCAGTCTCGCAGTTCCGTGATCGGGGTGTCACGTACGGTGCAACACGGCGGGCGGCACGCGCCTCTGACGTCATGTCAGGCGCCATGCCCGCTCGTCGGCCGAGCGGGCGCGTCACAGCGGGGCGGGCTCGGACCGTCCGGCCGGGGCGACGGCGTCGTCTTCCGCGCGCGTGGACCGTCCGAACAACGCCGTCGCGGCGCCCAGTCCGAGTACGGTCCCGAGCAGTTGGGCCACGACGAACGGGACCGCGGAGGCGGGCGCGATCCCCGCGGCCGTGTCGGTGACGACGCGGCCGATGGTCATCGCGGGGTTGGCGAAGGCGGTCGAGGAGGTGAACCAGTAGGCGGACCCGATGTAGCCGGCCACCGCTGCCGGCACCAGCCGGGCGCGGCCGGTGCGCTGCAGGCCGAGGACGAGCAGGATCAGCCCGGCGGTGGCGACGACCTCGCCCAGCCACAGGTGCCCGGCGGACCGCTCATGGGTCGAGAACTTCACCAGGGGGGCCGCGAACATGGCGTCGGCCAGGATCGCGCCGCCGACCGCCCCTGCCACCTGTGCCGGTACGTACGCGGCGACCTCCCGCAGGGTCGGTCCGGTGCTCCGGCGACGGCCCGTGTACCAGGCGGACAGCGTGACCGCGGGGTTCAGATGCCCTCCGGACACCGGGCCAAGCAGAGTGATGAGCACGCCGAGGCCGAAGACCGCCGCCAGGGAACAGCCCAGCAACTGCACACCGGCGTCCCGCGACAGCCGGGTGGCCTGGATCCCGGAACCGACGGCCACGACCACGAGCAGCCCGGTCCCGACAGCCTCGGCGGCGACGCGGCGGGCCAGGGAACGGGTCATGCCGTGCACGGTGATCGATGGGTCATGGGAGGCAGTCTGGGTGTCCACCCGAGCCCGGGGACAGTGGAGGAAAATCCCATCCTGCCCGGCATTTCCCGTCGGTTGCACGGTGCCCGACCACACGGCCGGCGCAGCGCCCTAGTGCTGGTGATGCAGCCGTTCGAGCAGAACGTAGGCGCGTTTCTCCGCGGCCGCGAGTTCGGCGGGGTCGATCCCGGCCGGCCACAGCTCACCGGCGGCGGCGTCGTCCGCGTCGCGCAGTTCCACCACCGCCACCGCGAGACGCACCTGGACGAGCGAGGCGGGCGGTCCGGCGGCGTGGCCCAGCGACCGTTCGGCCCGGTCGGCGGCCGCCACGCACGCGGCCAGCGCACGCTCCACCCGTACCGCGGCGCGGTCGTGCACCACCAGCAGCGCGCACAGCAGCCCCGTGCCGATCCCCAGGACGCTGCCCAGCACCCGGTCGAGGACCAGCTCACCGGCCGGTGCGGGCGCCGCCAGGTCGCTCAGCAGCAGCGCCATCGGCGTCAGGAAGACGACGCCCAGGCCGTAGTTGCGGACCACCAGGAACTCCAGCAGGAACTCCAGGGTCACGATCACCAGAGCGAGCGCCATGGGCTCCGGCTGTGCGGCCAGTACACCGAGCGCGATCAGCAGCCCGGCGAACGTGCCCAGGGTGCGCTGCACGGCACGCTGGGCCGTCGTACGCAGGTTGACCGAATGCAGGACGGCGGCGGCCGAGATCGCCGCCCAGTAGCCGTGCTCCAGGTGCAGCAGGACGGCCGACAGACCCGCCACGCCCGTGCCGAGGGCCATCCGCAACGCCGGAACGGCCAGGACGGCGAGGTGGTCGGGACCACCAGGGCGCCCGATGAGCAGCTCCGTGGCACGCAGCGCTGCGGCGTCGTACCGCGCCGCGGCCGACCCCGTCGTGCGTCCGGCCCCGCCGTACCGGGCCTGCGGCGGCGATGACGCCGCGGGAAGGAACGGCAGCTCCCGCAGCACAGCGGGGGGCCGGCGGCGCCGGTCGGTGAGGAGGGCGGCCTGCCGGCGCAGGTGCACGGCCGTCGTGGCGGGGGCGCCGGGCGCACACCGGGCGGAGCCGACCAGCAGGGCCCAGGACAGGTCGGTCAGGCGCAGGAAGACCGCGTCGGTGCCGGACCCGGTGCCACGAGTCCGGGCCGGCGGCGGAGAGCCCAGGCACTGGTACGCCTGAAGGACGGCGACCGTCGCCCCGTGCCGGGTCCGCCGGGGTACGTCCCCCGATGCGGAGGCCTCAAGCACCTCGGCGAGTCGGCGCAGGGCCACGGCCACCGCCAGGCGCTGCGGCCGTTCGGGATGCACGAACCGGCCGGAGACCGCAAGCAGCCACGCCAGCGCGGATCCGGCCGCCGCCAGTGCCGTGCAGGGGAGCACGTCGGCCCAGGTGGGGGAGGCGTTGGCCGCCACCGCGAACGAGAACAGGAGCAGCACCGCGCCGAGCCCGCCGAGCCGGGTGGCGTCGCAGACGTATTTGGCCGCGCCCGCGACCAGGGCCGTCGCCACCGCCACCGCGGCGGCACCGGTCGCCGACGCCCCGGGGCGGGCCCAGGCCGCGAGCGCCGACCCGCAGCCCACGCACGCCGTCATGGCCACGGCCACCACCGCGAGGACCCGGGCGCGCCGGGCGTAGGGCAGATTGCGGCCGAACGTGGTGGTGAAGGACCCCAGCATGGCGTAGACCGCGAGATCGGGCCGTCCCGCCGCCACGATCGGCACGGCGACCAGGCCCATGGCCAGGGCGGCCCGCACGGCGAACAGGAACGCTCCGTCCGCCTCGTGCAGGGTCAGCGCGCCGCGCGGGGAGAGCGCACGCCCCACGCCGGCGACCGGCCTCCGCCGGCCGTGCCCGCGCCCGGGAAGGGGGAATCGGCGCAAACCCGGCATGTTCGGTGTATACCCCGCGCTCCGGCCGGGTGCGAGACCTGCATGCGGCCGGCCGCCCGTGCCCGCCCGAGGCGGCGCGCTCCGGCGGGCCGACCGACGGTGACGGAACTACCCTGGTGGCGCATGAGCAGCTGGTTGCCGTTGGACGCCGTGCCCCGGCTGGCCGGTTCGGTGGCGCTCGGCGCCGTGGCCGGCGTGGTCGTCGGGCTGTCGGCCAGGGCGCTGCTGGGTGCGCTGGCCGCGATCGCCGTGACGGAGCTGGTCTTCGTCGTGGCGGGCTGGGCGGTGCTGTGGCCCATGGACGCCGCGGCCACCCACCGCAACGCCCAACGTGAGGACTTCCGGCCTCTCGGCGAGGAACTCGCGGTCGTGGCGGTCGCTTCGTGCGGACTGGTCGCGATCGTGCTGCTGCTCCTGCTGGGCGCCTCCGACACCGGCCATGTCGGTGCCGCGCTCGCGCTCTTCGGGGTGTTCATGGCCTGGGCGGCACTGCACCTGATGTACGCCACCCGCTACGCCTACGTCTACTGCACCGCCGACAGCGGGATCGACTTCAACTCCGACCAGCGTCCCGCGTACCGCGACTTCTTCTACTTCAGCTACAACCTCGGCATGACCTACCAGGTGTCCGACACCTCCGTCTCGAGCACGGCCATCCGCGCGATCGTGCTGCGGCACACCCTCCTGTCGTACGTCTTCGGCACCAGCATTCTCGCCACCGCCATCAACCTCGTCGCGGGACTCGTCACCGGCTGAATTCCTCGCGCTTTGACGCCGGACACAGCAGGATGGGACGAGCAGCCAACTCAGGAGGAGGCCGGTTCGTGCCCGAGTCGCAGGCCGTGATCGTCGAACCCGCCAGAGCCACCGTCTTTCTCGTGGCCACGATCGCGCCGGGCCACGAGGAGACCGTCCGCGACCTGCTGCAGGACGTCTCCGGCCTGCGCCGCTCGGTCGCCTTCCGCGCACCCGACGACCGGCTCACCTGTGTCGTCGGCATCGGATCGGAGGCCTGGGACCGGCTCTTCGGCGGACCGCGCCCACAGGAACTGCACCCGTTCGTGGAACTGCGCGGGGCCCGCCACCGCGCCCCGGCCACCCCGGGAGACCTCCTCTTCCACGTGCGAGCCCGCCGCATGGACCTGTGCTTCGAACTCGCCAGGCTGATCCTTGAGCGGCTGAGCGGCGCGGTCACGGTGGTGGACGAGGTCCATGCGTTCAAGTACTTCGACGAGCGCGACCTGCTCGGGTTCGTCGACGGAAGCGAGAACGCCGAAGGGGCGGTCGCGGCCGACCAGGTGTTCGTCGGCGACGAGGACCCCGACTTCGCCGGGGGCAGCTATGTGATCGTCCAGAAGTACCTGCACGACATGACGGCCTGGAACTCCCTCTCCTCGGACGAACAGGAGAAGGTCGTCGGGCGGACGAAGCTCGCCAACGTCGAACTCCCCGACGACATCAAGCCCGCCGACTCCCACGTGGCGCTCAACACCATCACCGACGAACACGGCGACGAGCGCCGGATCATCCGCGAGAACATGCCGTTCGGCAACCTCGGCAAGGGTGAGTTCGGCACGTACTTCATCGGCTACGCACGTACGCCGGACATCACCGAACAGATGCTGAGGCACATGTTCCTCGGCGACGGCCGGGCCGCGCACGACCGCATCCTCGACTACTCGACAGCGATGACCGGATGCCTGTTCCACGTGCCGACCGCCACCTTCCTCGACGACCCGCCCGCCGCTCCCCGCTGAGCCCGGACCGGGCTCCGGATCAGCCTGCGCCGAGGGACACCACCAGCGCGGTCAGCTGTCCCTCGGGCGCGCGGTAGCGCACCGAGTCTCCGGCCCGGTGGCCGAGCAGCGCGTGCCCTAGCGGACTGTCGGCCGTGATCAGCGCGGGGTCCAGCACGTCCGCCAGCGCGCCGATCTGGAACGTGTCCTCGGTGCCGTCCTCGAAGCGCACGGTGACGGTGCTGCCCACCCCGACCACATCGGCGGGAGGCGGGCCCGCGTCGGCAGCCTGCCGCAGTCGCGTGGTGATCTCGTCGATCCGGGCGTCCAGGCGGTCCAGATCACCGGCGCGCTGCAACTCGTCGGCCCCGTCCGCGAGGTCGCCGACCGTGTCACTGTCCCGCAGGGTCGCCGCGACCGAATCGCGTTCGCTGCGGACGTCGGCGAGTTCCCTTTCGAGCGCCTGACGGGCGGCCTCACTGATCGGCTCGGGTTCGCTGGTCATGTGTGCTCCTCGGGCGTGGGGGGAGAGGAATGAACTGACCGAAAATGTGGATTTTCGGTCATGTTAGTCGAGGTGCTACGGAAGATCCCCCGGCATAGCCTGGGGAGGAGCGACGACCGCCGGCCTCCGTGTGCCGAAGGGGTGAGAGCCGTGGCGATCTCCGAGCACGACCAGAAGCGCCGGGAGCCCCGGGTGGGCCCCGTGCCCAAGGAGGAGCCGGAGTTCCACCCGTACCACCACCCGGCCGCCGGCTGGGGCGCGGCCAAGAGCGTGAGCCAGGTGCTGATGCGCGAGGGTGCCCTGGTGGACGGGCCGCGGGCGATCATGCGGATGAACCACGAGGGCGACGGGTTCGACTGCCCGGGGTGTGCGTGGCCCGACGACACCAAAGGGCTCCACCTGGACATCTGCGAGAACGGCATCAAGCACGTCACCTGGGAGATGACCGGCAAGCGGGTCGGCCGCGACTTCTTCGCCGCGCACTCGGTCACGGAGCTGTCCGGCTGGAGCGACTTCGACCTGGAGGACCAGGGGCGGCTCACCGAGCCGATGGTCTACGACCCCGAGTCGGACCACTACGTCCCGATCCGCTGGCACGACGCCTTCGAGCTGGTCGGCCGCGCCCTGCGCGAGCTGGACGCCCCGAACCAGGCGTCGTTCTACACCTCCGGCCGGCTCGGCAACGAGGCCACCTTCCTCTACCAGCTGATGGCGCGCGAACTGGGCACGAACAACCTGCCCGACTGCTCCAACATGTGCCACGAGGCCAGCGGCCGCGCGCTGCAGGCGTCCCTGGGCACCGGCAAGGGGACCGTCGACCTCAAGGACTGGGAGAGCACCGACGCCCTGTTCATCATGGGCGTCAACGCGGCCTCCAACGCGCCCAGGATGCTCACCGCCCTCGCCGAGGCGTACCGCCGCGGTGCCCAGATCGTGCACGTCAATCCGCTGGTCGAGGCGGCCGCCACGCGCACCATCGTGCCGCACGACTTCACGGACATGGCCCTCTTCAAGACGACCCGGACCAGCACCCTGAACCTGCAGCCGCGCGTCGGCGGCGACATGGCGCTGCTGCGCGGCATGGCCAAGGCGGTCCTGGAGCAGGCCAGGACCGATCCCAAGGCGGTGGACCGGGAGTTCGTCGAGCGGTACACGGCCTACTTCGACGAGTACCGGGACCTGTGCGAGGCAACCCCCTGGGCGGAGATCGAGCACCAGTCCGGTCTCGGCCGGGACGAGATCCTCAAGGCCGCGCGCGTGTACCGCGACGCCGACCGCTCCATCTTCAGCTGGTGCCTCGGCGTCAGCCAGCACGAGCACGGCGTCGACACCGTCCGGGAGATCGTCAACCTCCTTCTGCTGCGCGGCAACCTGGGCCGCGAGGGTGCGGGGCCGTCACCGGTGCGCGGGCACAGCAACGTCCAGGGCAACCGGACCTGCGGCATCGACCACCGGCCCACCGAGGAGTTCCTGGACCGGCTGGCCGGGATCTGCGGCATCGACCCGCCCCGCGAGCACGGCCTGGACACGGTCGGCACCATCCGGGCCATGCACCGCGGTGACGTGAAGGTGTTCGTCGGCATGGGCGGCAACTTCGCCCTCGCCGCGCCCGACACCCCGTACACCTGCGAGGCACTGCGCTCCTGCGACCTCACGGTCCAGGTGAGCACCAAACTGAACCGCAGCCACCTGGTCCACGGCCGGCAGGCGCTGATCCTGCCGTGTCTGGGCCGCACCGAGAAGGACCAGCAGCGCGGCGGCCTCCAGGCCACCTCGGTCGAGGACTCGATGAGCATGGTCCACCTCTCGGTCGGCATGAAGCGCCCCGCCTCGAAGCACCTGCTGTCCGAGCCCGCCGTCATCGCGGGAATGGCCCGCGCCGCCCTCCCCGACAGCGACACCCCCTGGGAGTGGTACGTCGAGGACTACGACCGCATCCGCGACACCATGGCCCGGGTGCTCGACGGGTTCGAGGACTGCAACCGGCGTGTGCGCCTGCCGCTCGGCTTCCGCATCAAACAGCCCGCCCGCGAACTGGTCTTCCTCACTCCTTCGGGACGCGCCGAGTTCTCCGCCGCCCCGCTGCCCGACGTCGTCCCCGCCCCGGGCACCCTGGCCCTGGGCACCATGCGCTCCCACGACCAGTGGAACACGACCATCTACTCCGACAACGACCGCTACCGGGGCGTCAAGAACCTGCGCACACTCGTCTTCATGAACGAGGACGACATGCGGGAGCGCGGCATCTTCGAGTTCGACCCGGTCGACATCACCAGCACCGCCAAGGACGGCAGCCACCGACACCTCGACGGATACCTCGCCATCCCCTACGACATCCCCCGTGGCTGCGCGGCCGGCTACATGCCGGAGATGAACGTGCTCTGCGCGCTCGGCGACTACAGCACGCAGAGCGACCAGCCCCTGATGAAACACGTCAAGGTCACGATCACACCCGGGGCCTGAGCCGGGCGGCAGCCTCAGCGGCTCATCGGCTCACCGGCTCGACTTCTGGGACGCCACGATCGTGTCGACGGTCTGCTCCGCCCCGGCCAGCCGCTGCACGCGCTCCGCGAAGCCCGGGAACTGCGAGGCGATCTTGGTGAGGAACTTCAACTCGAGCGGCGCCACGTTGAGTTCGGCGACATCACGCTCGATCGCCCGGGTCACGCCCTTGACGACCTGCTCCGGCGCGACGGTCCGCACCCCGCCGGGCGTCGGCGAGCCCGTGTTCGCGAACATCCCCAGCTCGCGTACGAATCCCGGCTGGACGATGGAGACGCCGACGCCCGTGCCGTGCAGATCCTGACGGAAGGCCAGCGAGAAGCCGCGGAGCCCGAACTTCGTCGCGGTGTACATGGACGACGACTTGGTGGCCGCCATTCCCGACAGTGACCCGACGAAGCAGATGTGCCCGCGTCCGGCGGTCACCATGGCGGGGGCGAGCAACCGCGCGAGCATCGCGGGCGCGCGCAGGTTCACCGCGAGCGCCCGGTCGATCTGCTCCGGCGTGTAGTCGAGCACGTCCCCGCTGGAGGGCAGGGCGGCGTTGGCGATGAGGATGTCGGTCCCGGCGGCCTCCTCGGCGAGGCGCACCAGATCGTCGGCGTCACCGAGATCGGCCAGGATCGTGCGCGCGCCGTAGCGTTCGGCGAGTGGCTCCAGCGCCTCGCGCCGTCGGCCGGTGACTATGAGGTCCGCGCCGCGGGCGGACATCTCCGCGGCGATCGCGCCACCGATGCCGCCCGTGACCCCGGTCAGCAGAACAGTTGCCCCAGCAATGTGCACGACTACCCTCCCGTACTGTTCGTTCGAACGAACAATAGAGAGGGTGTGAGGGGCTGTCCACCCGGACGCGGATGGAAGAATGCGGGGCATGCCGAACGACGCTCCCGCCGCCACGACGCGCCAGCGCATCATCACAGCCGTCCTGCAGATCATCGGCGAAGGCGGGGTCGCGGCGGTCACCAACCGGCGGATCGCCAAGGAAGCCGGAGTGTCGCTCGGCTCGGTCACGTACCACTTCGAGACCCAGCACGATCTGCTGCGGGAGAGCCTGCTGCACTTCGTGCGCGAGGAGGCCCGGTACTTCACCGAACTGGCCGACCAGTGCCAGACCGAGGGCATCGCGGTCGAGGACGCGGCGTCCCTGGCCGGGCAGGTCGCGTGCGGCACGGCACTGGACAGCGCCCACCTCGCGCCGTTCGAGCTGTACATCCAGGCCGGGCGCGACGAGCGGCTGCGCGAGGCCGCGGCGGAGGCGTTCCGCGCCTACGACCGGCTCGCCACCCAGATCCTCACCGCGCTCGGTGTGCCGGACGCGGAACGCCTCGCAGCCACCACGGTCGCCGTGGTGATGGGGCTGCAACTACGGCGTCTGGCCACCGGCAGCCCCGCCGAGGACCTGGTCGACGCCCTCCTGCTGCTGGCGCGGGGCTGTCCGCCCGTTCAGTGACCGGCGGCGGGCCGCAGCAGGTCCGTCGCCTGTTCGCCGATGATGTCCCAGGCGGCGGACGGGAGATCACCCAGCGCTGTCCACCGCAGCGCGCCGATCGCCTCCTCGCTGCCGTTGTCGCCCGTGGCGCTGCCGCTGACCACGTCGTACCCGTCGCGCACGGCGACACGCAGGAGCCGCTGTCCGCCGGCGTCGGTGTGCAGCGCCGTGGCGACGACGAGCGGCGGCGCTCCGCCTGCTTCGGCCGGCAGTTTGCGGTAGGCGGTGGCGACGGGCTCACGCCAGTGGATGCTCAGCAGCAGCGGCCGCTTGGCCGTCGCCTCGGCCAGGTCGATCTCCTGAACACCCTCGGGTCCCAGCACCGACGCCCGCGCGTCCAGGACGAGCGCAGCGGGCAGCAGGCAACGCAGCGTGCTGCCCACGAGGTTGCCGCCGACCGTCGCCGTCCGGCGTACGGCGCCGGTCCCCACCGAGGCGGCGGCCAGGCGTATGACGTCCGGGACCCGTTCGTCGATCCGGTTCAGCACCACGGCGGCGCCCAGCATCCCGCGTCCGATGACGTTGGCCTCCGGGAGGCTGCGCAGCGACATGGCCAGTTCGGGGAACCCGTCCCGCTGCCAGTCGGCCCACACCAGTGTCGCCCCGCCGATCGGCACGGCCCCCTCGGCCAGACACTCCCGCGCCTCGGACACGGAGCTGGGCAGTCGCAACAGCATCGCAGCCGACCTGCCTTTCTGGGTAGTTGAGCAGCGGGGCCGTGAACCGGTCACCCGCTCACAGGCATGGCGCATTCTTGTCGCACGATGCGGGGCGCACACAGGGCTCACACGAGCATGCCGGGCGTCGTCGAAACGCAGGCCGCACAGGCATCGGATACCGGCCCCCTGCGGCGAAGGAGGCGTCCCGGCTCCCGCTAAGCTCGCGCGCATGAACGGTGAGGGAAGCGACAACAGCGGTAGACGGGTTGTCGACGGGCGGTTCGAGCTGGAAGCACGGCTCGGCGGTGGCGGTATGGGCATGGTCTGGCGCGCGACGGACCTGGTGCTGCATCGGAGCGTGGCAGTCAAGGAGGTCCGGCCGCCCGATCCCGACCTCGCAGAGTACGACCCGCAGGCCGCCGGGATGCTGCGCGAGCGGGTCCTGCGGGAAGCGCGCGCACTGGCCCGTATCGACCACCCCAACGTGGTGACCATCCATCATGTGGTCGACGGAGGTCCGGGTACCTACCCCTGGATCGTCATGGAACTCGTCACCGGCGGCTCCCTGGCCGACCGCCTGGCCCGCGGACCGATGTCCCCCCAGGAGGCGGCACGGATCGGACGTGAGGTGCTGGCCGCGCTGCGCGCCGCACACCAGGTGGGCATCCAGCACCGCGACGTGAAGCCGGCCAACGTCCTGCTGCGTCCCGACGGCCGTCCGGTGCTGACGGACTTCGGCATCGCGGCGATCCGCGAGGCGACCTCCCTCACGGCCACCGGGTCGGTCATCGGAACCCCCGACTACATGGCGCCCGAGCGCGTCTCCGGCAAGGACGGCGGTCCTGCCTCGGACCTGTGGTCGCTGGCGATGATGCTCTACACGGCCGTGGAGGGCCACCATCCGCTGCGCCGCGGCACGACACTCGCCACTCTGGCGGCCGTCCTCAGCGAGGAGATCCCGCCGCCGCTCAAGGCAGGTCCGCTCCAGGACGCCCTGACGCGGGTCCTCGTACGGGACCCCGCGGCGAGGCCCGATGCCGAGCAGCTCGACCGAATGCTGACCGACGTCGCCCGCGAGCCCGAGTCGCCCACGTCCTACCAGCTGCACCCCCCGTCGGCGCCGTACGTTCCCGGGCCCGCCACGGCACCCACGGGCTTCGGTCCCGCGCCCGCGATGTCCGGGGGGCCGTATGCCGCTCCCGGGGCCCCGACGACGTCCCAGGGCCCGCAGGACGCGCGTCCTGCGTCTGGCACCGTCCTGGTACGGCCGGACCGCGGCAGGCGCTGGAAGGTGGTGGGCCTGCCCGTCGCCGGAGTGGCGCTCGCCGGGGTTCTCGTCTGGGCGGGGCTGCCCGACGGAGACTCGAAGGCATCCGGTTCCACCACGTCCGGCAACTCCACCAGCAAGTCGCCCAAGTCGCCGTCGGGCGGCGGCTCGAACGCCACGGACGTCACGCCGTCGGCGAAGGAGTCGACCGGCGCGACGGATAGCGCCAAGGGGAACTTGCTGACCCCGGCCGGCATCCGCACCGCCATCAGCGCGTTCAAGCAGCAGACCGGACGGACCCGGTTCGGGGCCTTCGTCGTGTATCCGGACTACGTCTCCGCCGACCTGATGGTGAAGGGCAGCGACACCAAGAAGGACTCGTACACCTATCGTCCCGGCCAGGGCGTCCAGAAGGGCATCATCAGCGACACGCTCAGCGGCGAGGAGAAGCCCGTCAGCCTGGACGACTTCGACTGGGACAAGGTCCCGGGCCTGCTGGCCGAAGCCGAGCGGAAACTGAAGGTCGATCACGTCACGACCCGCTACCTGACGGTGATCCTGCCGGGCAATCCCTTCGGCGACCCTGCCGGAATGTCCGTCTACCTCACCAACGCCTACGGCCAGACCGGCTACCTCCAGGCGGACGCCCGGGGCAAGGTCACCAAGGTGATGCCCAACGACGGCTGACGCGACATGTGAGGCAGGTCACATGGCGGGGTGGAACTCGAGAGACGGCATCAGCGAACAGGAGGTGACCACGACACGGCTTTCGAGGGATACGAAATGAACCACAGAGGTGAGGCGTGACGCTCCTGCCGGGCACCGCTGCCGCACTCACCACGGCAACGGAAGCGGTCGCGGACTCCGACGGCTCGGTGATCGAACGGTCCTGGCGGACGCCCGAGGCGTTCGCCCTGATCTTCGACCGCTACGCCGACGACATCCACCGCTACGTCGCACGACGTCTGGGCTCCGACACCGCCGACGACCTGATGGCGGAGACGTTCGTGATCGCGTTCCAGCGTCGTCGGCGCTACGACCTGTCGCACGCGCACGCCCGACCGTGGCTGTACGGGATAGCCACCAACCTGATCGGCCGTCACCGCAGGGACGAGGCGCGCCGGCTGCGGGCGCTGTCGCGCATGGCCTCGCTGCCCGCGGACCGGGATCTCGAAGGTCCCGAGGACGGGATCACCGAGAAGCTCAGCGCCGACGGGACGCACGGCACCCTGGCCGGCGCTCTCGCCGCTCTGCCCGCCCGGTACCGGGACGTGCTGCTGGTGATCGCCTGGGGAGAACTCGACTACACGGAGGCCGCGCAGGCCCTGGGCGTGCCCGTCGGCACCGTGCGCTCCCGCCTGCACAGGGCCCGCACCAAGCTGCGGCGGGCGCTGGGGGCACCGGATCTCACCACCTCGACCGCGCCTCAGAAGGAGACGGATCATGGATGAACTGACGATGGTGCGCGGATGGGAAGCCGACGAGCACGAGCTGTCCGGCGACGCCCGCGTAGCCGCCCGGGCCCGCCTCGGAGCCGCGATGGCCGAGGAGTCCCGCGGCGGTGCAGCCCGTGGAGGTGCGCTGAGCCGACGACTCGTGTTCCGTACCGCGCTCGTCGGCGTGACCGCGGCGGCGGTGGGTGCGACCGTCGTGGTGGCCCGTGACGCCGGGGACGACCGCAAGCCCCGGCTGGGTGCGATCAGTGCGACGGAGGTACTGCGGAAGGCCGCTGACAGGTCACGTGCCGCGGGGAGCGATCTGCCCGTGCCGCGCAACGACCAGTACTTCTACTACCGGACCTACATCCTGCGGACGCCGGTCAAGGGCGGGAAGACGAGGACGTGGACCGACGAGAGCTGGATGTCGGTGGACGGTTCCAAGCCCTCCCTGCGTGAGGAGTACGGGAAGATCCACCACGATCCGCCGCTCGGCAGGCACGAGGTGCGCTGGCCCCCCACCGTCTACTCCAAGCTCAAGGCCATACCGACGGACCCCGACAAGCTCCTCGCCCGGTTCAGGATGGGCCGGCCGAGCTCGGCCCGCAACGACATGCGCGCGTTCTTCGAAGGATGCATGCTGCTCATGGGGCCGCGTGTGATGCCCCCCGGCCTGCAGGCCGCCGCGTTCGAAGCGCTGGCGAAGCTTCCCCTGATCCGCCTGGACTACGACGAGGTGGACGTGGCCGGCCGGACCGCCGTCGGGGTCTCGTACCCCAAGACGGAGTGGACCTTCCTCTTCGACCGCAAGACGTACGACTACCTGGGCCTGCGTACCAAGGGGAGCAGTCCGAAGAAGGTGCACGGCGAGTGGAAGCAGGCCAACTGGTACTACGAGACCAGGAGTCTGCAGGACATCCAGGTGGTCGACGGCATCGGACAGCACGGCTGAGAACCTGTGGGACACAGTCCGGCAGAATGACGGCCATGAACGAGAACCAGAACACCAGTGCGACAGCTGCCGAGTCCAGGCCGCCTCTGACAGCCGCCCTCACGGGTGGCGAGCTGCTGCGCTGGTACTGGACGCTGGACGAGCTCACCGGCCTCGCCCGCACGATGGGCGTCGCGCGGCACGGCGGCAAGGCGGCGGTCACCGCCCGCCTCGCCGCGGCGCTGGACGGCCTGCCGCTGCCGGCCGCCCCGGCCCGCCGCCGCCCGGCGACCGCGCAGTTGGCGGAGCCCGTCGACGGCGGCACCGTGATCCCGGCCGGCCAGCGGTGCAGCCAGGTCCTGCGGAGGTACTTCGTCGAGGCGATCGGCCCCGGCTTCCACTTCGACGCCTTCATGCGCGACTTCATCGCCGGCAATCCCGGCAGGACCCTGGCGGACGCTGTCGCCCACTGGCATGCCACCCGCCCGGACGCGGCCCGGCCCCGCGAGATCGAGGGGCAGTTCGAGTTCAACCGCTTCACCAGCGCCTGGCACCGCGAGAACCCGGCCGGCACCCGGGCCCAGGCTCTCGAGGCCTGGTACGCCCACCGCGCAGTCCCCAGAACCCCCGGCGGCAGCTGACTGCACACACACCTTGCGGGGACGGACCCGGCCGTCTCCGCCCGGCCCGAAGGGCACGTACGCCGATGGCGTCGCGGTCGGCATCATCGAGTGCCTGCCGCGACGCCATCGCAGCGCGTCACAGGGTCGCGGTCGAACCCTCCCCGGACGCGCTGCCGGCGAGCCACTCGTCCCATCCGAGGTTGAAGTCCGCGTAGCCGTTGTCGGGCGAGGCCTTGGCACGGGTCGAGCCGGTGATCGTGATGGGGTCGCCCTGCTTGACCTGGCCGTAGAACCACTTGGCGTCCGACATGGACAGGTGGACGCAGCCGTGCGAGCCACGGGCGCTGCCGCTGCCGGGGTTGGGGTCACCCGTCGAGAAGTGCACGTAGGTGCCGGACTGGGTCAGGTGGACGTCCCAGGGCAGCGTCAGGTCGTAGTAGTTGGGGCTGCCCTTGTCGCAGCTGATGCCGACGCTGCAGGAGGTCATGTGGACCTTCTCCTGCTTGTCGATGACGGCCATGGTGCCGTTCCACGTCGGGTACTGAGGGCTGCCCGCGTTGATCGACAGGGTGCGCACCGCCTTGCCGTTGCGGCTCACCTTCATGGTGTGGCCGGTCACCGAGACGTCCGCGCGCACGTCGTCGCCGACCTTGAAGGTGTGCGTGTAGGCGCGCACGCCGTAGCGTCCGTTGCCGTTGCTGACGCCCTTCATGTCGGCGTCGATCTTCACCGTCGTGCCGGAGGGCCAGTAGTTCTTCGGGCGCCAGTCCGCGCGCCTGTCGCCGAACCAGTGCCAGGCGCCGGCCACCGGCTGCGAGGCGCTCACCTTCATGTGCTTCTCGACCGAAGCCCGTGCCTTCGCCGCCACCGGGTTGGTGAAGATCACCGAGATCGGCATGGCCACACCGACCGTGTTGCCCGTCTGCGGGGTGATCGTCTCCAGCAGCATCGGCGGGCCCGCGGGCTTCGTCGGCGACGGAGAGGAGCTGGCGCTCGGCTTGCCCGGCGCCTTCGCGTCGCCCCCGCCGGCCTTGTCGCTGCCGCTCCCACCGCCGCAGGCAGTCACGCCCACCAGCATCGCACCCGTGACCAGTGCGATCCCTATGCTGCCCTTGCGCCGTCCCACGCCCCGCCCCGCTCTCTCGCTCTTCGGCCCTGACGGGCCCGACTCCCTGTCAGACAGTGTGGACCCGGGCCTCAGTTGCACGTGTCGTGTAAAGCATGTCCCAAGAATCAGCGCCTACCACCGGATCGGGCTGCTGACACCGGTCTTCTGCCTGATTTCACTCGATTCCACGCCGACGCCCCCCATGGGGCGCACGGGTTGCCGTGGCGGAGGGGCTGGTGCGGGACGTGGCAGGCGGGGCAGTGGAGCGGGAGCAGTTGGCGGGGGCGGCCCGGGCCGCGCTGGGCGGCGGACACCGCCGAGCACGACCTGAAGGAGGCGCTGGCCCTGGTCCTCGACCGACCCCCCCTGGATCAGTCGAGGACCAGAGGATCCGGCAAGGATGCCGAACCGTGCATCCGCAGGAGCGTGTGGACGACTCCTGCGAGGCCCGACATGAGGCTGGGGGAGAACGCCTCCCGGGCCAGGCCGCCGACCGGGCCGCGTTGTTCGAGGCTGGTGAGTATCTCGCCGTCCAGGTCGGCGGGGTCGCCGACGTTCATGGACGTGAGGAACTGCCAGAGGCCGAGGTCGCCGTGGCACAGCGTGTGGCTCCAGCCGAAGCCCTCCGCCGCACAGGCCCGTGCGGCGCGGCGGGCCATGTCCAGGTGGGCCGGATCGCCGGTGCGCCGGTGCAGGTCGAGCATGCCGATCCCGATGCCCGCGCTGCCGTGGCACCAGCTGGTGAAGAAGTCCTCCTCGGCGCCGATGCGGACGTCGAGCCAGTTGCCGTGGTTCGGCTGGTAGAGGGACTCCTGGTAGGCGAAGGCCAGTTCGGCGAGGTGGGCCCAGTCGTGGCGCTCGGCCGCGGAACCGGCTTCGCTCAGGGCGAGCCGGGTCAGCGCCCAGCCGATGCCGGTCGCTCCGTGGGCGAAGCCGCCGATGCCCTCCGGGTTGAGCCGGGTCGTCCAGCGGGCACCGCTCGCGTCGACCGTGGCCAGCCCCGTCAGCCGGCGGCCGATGTGCGCCGCCGCGGCGAGCCAGCGGTCCTGCCCGGTCGCCGCCGCCAGGTTGAGCAGCGGGACGATGCCACCGGCCGCCCCGTTGAGGAGATCCACCTCGACGTCGTCCTCGATCAGACGGCCCTCCAGCAGTACCGCCCTCGCGGCGGCCCGCTCCAGCAGCCGGCTCTCACCCAGCACCCGGTGCAACGCCAGCCACGTCCACACCTGCGACGCAACGCCGCTGAACGCCCCGGCCGACGGTGTGGGGGTCCGGTCCTCGGTACTCATCAGCACGCGCAGTGCGCCGTCGAACGTCTCGGTGACGCCGGGCACCTCGGCCGCCCGCGCGGCCCGTACCTCGGCCGAGTACTCCGCGAGCGTCAGCACCACCCCTCCCTGCCCGGTGTACAGGTCGGCGGGCAGCACCCTGATGGACCATCCGGCAGGGGTGAACACCGGGCTGATCCAGGTCGCCGTACCGTCCTCGCCGCGCACCGCCCCGTCGCACAGCCGCCGCACCATCCGCGCGGCCAGCTCCCGGCGGCGCCGCTCCCGGTCACGGGCGTGCGGCTCATGGGCGGCGGCCTGCACCCGCGCAGGCAGCGACCGCTCGTTCAGGTACGCACCCACCAGCGCGTCCTGGATCACCGACTCCTCCAGCGCGAAGTCGGCGGTGCGCCAGTCCTCGACGGTGTTCCGTACGGCGGCCTCGTCGACGGTGAAGCCGAACATCGGCACGTCGCCGGCCAGGAGGTCCGCGATCTCGCCGTCGACGGCCGTGCGCTCGGTCGGCGCACCGGGCAGCACCGCGGCGTTGCGCAACAGGATGTCCCGGGCCCGGTCGACGGCCGAGGTCTCGTCGTGCAACGACGCCGGATGCCACAGCATGCGGCCGATGTCGACGTACGCCTGGGTCGGTCGCAGGATCCGGCGTGCCCGGGCGCCTTCGAAGCGGGCCAGCAGACGGTACGGATCCGCGCCGGGCCGGCGCAGGTGGGTGGTCATCTCGCGGAAGCCGGCCAGGATCCGGTCCCAGTACGCGCTCAGCACGGGGGTCGGGCTCGGGTGATTTCCGGCGGTGGGCATCGCCACCAGGTCCACCTGGAAGCGGGCCGCCGCGGTGCCGCCGTCCGCGATCACCGGGTTCGGGATCAGCGGCTGCTGGCCGGGCAGGGCCCCCACCCCGGAGATGTCCACTCCGCCGAGCGCGAACCCGGTGCCGCGCACGGGCAGCAGCCCGGTGCGCAGCACCGTCCGGCGGATGGCCGCCGCTGCCACGTCCACCGCGTCACCCCGGCCACTGGGCGGGAAGGGCGCGGGGGAGTCGAAGAGCGTCTCGGCGTCCACGATCACCGGCACCGGACCCGCGGCGATCATGTTCTCGGCATGCATGTCGGTGCCGCCGGTGAAACGCAGCACGGCCAGCCAGTGTCCCATGTTGCGGTAGAAAGCACCGAGTTCGGCATCGTCCGCGCAGTACCGGTGGTGGACGAACTCGGCCCAGCCGTAGCCCTCGCGCGCCAGCGTCCTCGGCACGCGGATCCGTTCGTCCGGCGCCGGGGCGCCGGGGAAGTCCGAGAACAGCTCCGTCAACAGCGCGCCCAGAGCCACGTCCGCTTCGGACGGCCGGGGCTTGTACATGACGCTGCCGCCGGCGAAGTCGACCCGGCTCACCGTCAGGCCGCCCCGGTGGCTGTCGCCCGCCCCGAACGTCACCGCGTGCATCGGCCCGGCAGGTCCCCCGAGCAGCGGATGCAGCAGTGCCCGGTCCGCGGCGAGCCGCTGCGCGAACCCGGCCGCGGCCGCGACCGACATCCGCGCCACCGAGGCGACCCGCCGGCCGACGCACGGGTACCGGTCGGCCAGCTTGTCGAGATAGCCCTCCGCACCGGCCTGCTCGACGAACGCGGCCCACGTCCTCGTGTCCGCCGTACCCCCGGCGTCCGGACCGGCGCCACCGGCCAGGCGCAGCGCGTGGAGTTCGACCAGGAAGAGGCGGGAGAGTTTGGCGTGCAACGACCTGACCAGGGCGGTGTGGCCGGCCTCCAGCACCACCTCCCGCTCGTCGCGGTCCAGAGCGGTCACGGCCGCCAGACGCCCTGCCAACTCGTCCCGCCACGGCCGCGCCATGCTCCGTACAGGCCCGGCGAACCACTCGGACTCGTCCACGCCGTCCGGCGCCGATCCGCTCACCTTCCACCCTCTCTCTTCCAGTCGACCGAACGAGACGCGGGGAACCGCGCGAACAGCGCGCGGTTCCCCGGCCGGGGCCCGAGGGCACCGTGGACGATCAGCAGCACCAGCTGCCGTGCGACCCGCTCGGGCTGGAACAGAAGCCGTACAGGGAGTCGCTCGGGTCGGTGAGCGCGGCCTCCGCGGCGGCGCCGCCGACGTACAGCGGCCCGGCCGGGTTGAGCTGGCCGTAGGCGCTCTCGGAACCGGACAGCCAGGCTTCGAGCACTGCCGCGGTCTGAACACTGGTCTGGGGCATCAGTGGCCTCCGAAGGCGGGAGTTTGGGGCGGATTGCCCAGCCCTGAGTATCGCGATGTTCGAACACCCGTCAGATGCGCAATCCGGCCACAGTCGCGTGGGATTCCTGATGCCTCCTGTAGGAAACTGAGGCGTTCGACGGACGGCGGTCCGCCCTCACAACATGACGTGCTTGACCTGTGTGTAGTCGAGCAGGCCGGTCAGGGAGAGGTCGCTGCCGTAACCGGAGTGGCGCACACCGCCGTGCGGCATCTCCGAGACTGTCGTGCCATGGGTGTTGACCCAGACGATGCCGGTGTGCAGTGCCCGGCTCGCACGCATGGCCCGGTCGTGGTCGCGGGTCCAGACACTCGCGGCCAGCCCCTGGGGAACGGCGTTCGCCATCCGGAAGGCCTCGGACTCCTCACCGAACGGCTGCACAGTGACGACCGGGCCGAACACCTCGCTGCGTACGATCTCGTCCTCCTGCCGGGCCCCGGCGACCACCGTGGCCCGGTGGAAGTAGCCCGGGCGGTCCAGGGCGCCGCCACCGGTGACGACCTCGGCGTGCTCCGGGAGCCGCTCCAGCAGGCCGCGCACGGAGGCGAGTTGGGCGGCGTTCGCGAGCGGGCCGAAGTCGGCGCGCGCGTCGCCCGGGCCGCCGGGCAGCAGCCGCGCGGCACGGTCGGCGAAGGCGTCCAGGAAGATCTCGTACACACGCTGGTGGACGAGGATCCGGGTGGCGGCGGTGCAGTCCTGTCCCGCGTTGTAGAAGGCCAGCGACGACAACTGCGCCACCGCGTCGTCGAGATCCGCGTCCTCGTGGACCAACACCGGTGCATTGCCGCCGAGTTCGAGGTGCAGCCGCTTGAGGTCGGCGGCCGCCGCCGCGGCGATCTCCTGTCCGGCGCGGACACTGCCGGTGACGGCGACGAGCCGCACGTCCGGGTGCGCCACCAGGGCGCGCCCGGTGTCGCGGTCGCCGCACACCACGTTGAGCACTCCGGGCGGCAGATGCTCGGCGGCCAGCCGGGCGAGGAGCGTGGCCGACGACGGCGTGGTGTCGGACGGTTTCAGGACGACGGTGTTGCCGGCGGCCAGCGCGGGGGCGACCTTCCAGACGGCCATCATCAGCGGGTAGTTCCACGGGGTGATCTGCGCGCAGACGCCGACCGGTTCGCGGCGCAGGACGGAGGTGCGGCCCGGCGTGTACTCGGCCGCCGCGGCGCCCGGCAGGTTCCGGGCGGCCCCGGCGAAGTACCGCAACACGTCCACTACCGCGGGCAGTTCGTCCGCCAGGAAGAGCGCGCGCGGCTTGCCGGTGTCGGTCACCTCGGCGTCCGCCAGCGCGTCCGCATCCCGCTCCAGGGCGTCGGCGATGCGCAGCAGCGCGGACTGCCGCCGTGCCGGAGTCGTGGCCGACCAGCCGGGCAGGGCCCGCTCGGCCGCCCGGCACGCCAGGTCCACGTCCACGCGTCCGGAGAGCGGGGCCGTGCCGTGGGGGAGTCCGGTGGCCGGGTCGACCAGCGGCACGGTGGCACCGGAGGCCGCCGGTACCTCCTTGCCGTCGACGTGGTTGAGACGGACGTGGTCAGCCACGGCGCAGCGCCTCCTCGGCGGCGGCGCGCCCGGTGCGGACGGCGCCCTCCATGTACCCGGCGACCCACTGGTCGGAGCCGCAGACGTAGAACGGCGGCTCATGGGAGCCGTGCAGCGGGCCGACCGCCATGACCTCGCCCGGCGGCCACTGGGTGACGTAACCCTGCGTCCACGGGTCGGTGCCCCACAGCCGCAGATGGCAGGCGGTCGGCCGCAGCGCCTCGTCGCCGAACATCACGGCCATCTCGGCGAGCAGTTCGGGCGTGCGCAGCTGGGGCGGTGTTCCGAGCAGGACGCCGTAGCGCTCGGGCGGGACCAGCGCGGAGAGCACGCCCTCGTTCTGCGGCCAGGTGCTGCCCAGCACCCCCTCGGCCTCGGACAGGCCGTTGAGCCCGGCGGCGCGCCAGAAGGGACGGTCGTACACGGCGGCGAACTTCGCGGCCGTCGCCTGTCGTTGCCGGTGCAGCGAGGCCAGGCGGGCGTCGCTGACCCCGGTGACGGCGACCGACCGCAGCGGTCCCACCGGCAGGGCACTCACCACGGCCGCCGCGGTGAGGACTTCGCCGGTGACGAGGCGTACCGTGCAGTGGCCGGGGCGTATGTCCAGCGCGGCGACGGGCGAGCCGAGGCGTATGCGCGGCCCCAGCTCGCGGCCCAGGACCTCGGCGAGGGTGGCCGACCCTGCCGCCAGTCGCAGCCCCTCCCAGTTGTCGTAGTCGTAGTCGCCCGTACCGGGGACTGCCGCGCTCTTGCGGAGCGCGGCCAGCAGGGAGATGCGCTCGTACGATCCTCCTGCCAGGGCCAGTTGGCCGATGTCCCACAGCCGTACCACCGCGGGTGCGGCGTGGCGGGAGCGCAGCCAGTCGGCCACGGACAGCCGGTCCAGGGCGGTCGCGTCCGGGTGGGACCAGGGATCGGCGGGGTCGACCGTGGCGGCGAGTTCGGCGAACTCCTTGCCGAGCTGCTCGTGCTGGGTCATGTCGCCGGGCCCGAACCAGTGCGGCGGGTCGCCGGCCGAGAGGCCCTCGGGTGTGGAACGGGTGATACGGCCGGGTTCGGCGACGTAGCTGGCGACCAGCTCCAGGCCCAGTTCCCCGGCGAGTTGCAGATAAGCGGTGTGGGCACGGCCCACCACTTCGCCGCCCAGCTGGACGGTACGGCCGTCGGGCGTGCGGGTCTGCTCGACCCGGCCGCCGACGCGGTCCCGGGCCTCCAGGACGAGCACGTCGGTGCCGGCGGCGGCCAGGTCCCGGGCGGCGGCGAGCCCGGCCAGTCCCGCGCCGAGCACGATCACGTCGTGATGCATCAGCTTCGCTTTCGTGAGTGGGGCGGGCGGGGATCAGGCCAGGACCAGGCAGTGTTCGGGCCGCCAGCCGAACTCCACCGTCTCGCCGCCGCTCCAGCGGTCCTCCATGCGCGCGCGGGCCGTGTTCTGCTCCAGCACCGACAGCGTGACGCCCGGGGCGAGTTCGATCAGATAGGTCGTGGTGGGGCCGCTGTACACGGTTTCGCGGATGACGCCGGTCAGCATCGACATGCCCGGTTCGAAGTCGGACAGCCAGATCTTCTCCGGGCGCACGGACACGCTGACGGCGGTGCCGTCCGCTATGCCGCTCCGGGCGCCGACCGGCAGGGCGGGCCCCTGCTCCAGGGCGACCTCACCGCCCCGGTAGGTGCCGGCCATCAGGTTGGAGGTGCCCATGAAGGAGGCGACGAAGCGGGTGGCGGGGTGCTCGTAGACGTCCTCGGGGGTGCCGCACTGCTCGATGCGGCCCTCGTTCATGACCGCGATCCGGTCGGACATGGTCAGCGCCTCGTCCTGGTCGTGCGTGACGAAGACGAAGGTGATGCCGACCTCGCGCTGGATCTGCTTCAGCTCGACCTGCATCTGCCGGCGCAGCTTCAGATCGAGTGCGGCCAGCGGCTCGTCGAGAAGCAGTACGGCAGGACGGTTGACGAGCGCGCGGGCGAGCGCGACGCGCTGCCGCTGGCCGCCGGAGAGGGTACGGGGTCTGCGGTCGGCCAGCCCGGCGAGCTGGACCAGATCCAGCATCTCGCCGACGCGCTGCCGCATCTCGGCCCTGGCGACGCCCTTGCGTTTCAGCCCGAAGGCCACGTTGTCGGCGACGCTGAGGTGGTCGAACAGCGCGTAACTCTGGAAGACCGTGTTGACGTTGCGCCGGTTCGGCGGCAGCGCGGTCACGTCCTCACCGGCGAGCAGCACCGAGCCCTCGGTGGGGTCGCTGAACCCGCCGATCATGCGCAGGGAGGTGGTCTTGCCGCACCCGGAGGGGCCCAGCAGGGAGAAGAAGTGGCCGGACTCGATGTCCAGGTCGAGCCGGTGGACGGCGTAGGAGTCGGCGTACTGCTTGGAGACGCCGTCGAGCCGGACGGCGGGGGTCGCGTCCATGGATCACTCTCCGGAGAGGATGTCGAGGCCGCCGCGGCGGCCGAAGAGGCGCGGGATGAACAGGGCCAGGGCGATCAGGGCGATGGATCCCGCGAGCATCAGCGTGCCGACCGCGTTGATCGTGGGCTGCACCCCGAAGCGGATCGCCGAGTAGATGCGCACCGACAGCGGCTGGGGGTCGACGCCGGTGGTGAAGTAGGCGAGGACGAAGTCGTCGAAGACGAGGGCGAAGATCAGCACGGCGCTGGCCAGCACGGCGGGGAGCAGGGCGGGCAGGGTCACCAGGCGTACCGCCTGCCACCGGGTGGCGCCGAGGTCCATCGCGGCCTCCTCCACCTCCGGGTTCAGCGCGGCGACCCGGGACCGGAGGATGACCGTGACGTAGGAGATCGAGAAGGTGATCTCGGCGAGCATCACCGTGCCGGTGGACAGGGCCACGCCCAGGCCCTTGAACAGCAGCATGGACGCCACGCCCGTGACGATCTCCGGCGTGATCAGCGGCACCAGCATGATCAGTCCCGCCAGCGAACCGAGCCGGGTGCGGCAGCGGACCAGGCCGAGCGCCAGCGCCACACCGAGGACGACCGAACCGGCCATCGCCACCAGGGAGATCCGCAGGCTGGTGCCCAACGACGAGATGAGGACGTCGTCGTGGACGAAGGCCCGGTACCAGCGCAGGCTGAACCCGCCGAACACGGTCAGGGACTTCTTGGAGTTGAACGAGAACAGGGCCACGACGGCGATGGGCAGGTAGAGCAGCGCGAAGAAGAGCCCGGTGACGGCGATGAGGATGCGGGGCCTGCGGTCGGCGCGGCCGCGCCGCTTGCGGGCCCGGCCGGCCGGGCGGGCCGGGGCGGTGGTGGAGGGCACCTTGAGCAGCGTCATCGGCGCGCCTCCGCCTCGTCCTTGCGGGTGCGCCGCAGGTAGCCGAACATCCCGATCAGCAGGACCAGCATCAGCAGCATGGTGAGCGCGGAGCCCAGCGGCCAGTTCTGGCCCTGGAAGAACTTGTCCTGGATGAGGTTGCCGATCATGATCTGGTCCGGTCCTCCCATGAGCTGTGCGCTGACGAAGTCACCCATGGCGGGCAGGAAGACCAGGACGAGTCCGGCCGCCGCCCCCTGCCTCGTGGCGGGCAGGGTGACGTAGAGGAAGGTGCGGACCGGGCCGCCGTACAGGTCGCGGCCGGCCTCGATGAGGGCGACATCGAGCCGCTCCAGGGCCGCGTACAACGGGATGATCATGAAGACGACGAAGCCGTAGACGAGTCCCGCGACCACGCCGACCCCGGTGTTGAGGATCTTCGTGCTGCCGTCGGCGAGCCCCACCGCGCGCAGGGCGCGCAGCACGGGCCCGTCGTCGGAGAGGACCACCGACCAGCCGTACATCCGCACCAGGTAGTTGGCGAAGAACGGCACCACGATCGCCGCGATCAGCGCGTGTTTGTACCGTCCGCCGTGCAGGGCGATGGTGTACGCCACCGGGTAGGCGATCAGCAGGCAGATCGCGCAGGTCAGCAGGGCGTAGCCGAGCGAGCGGGCCAGGACCTCGGTGTAGGCGGGGTCGGCGAGGGCGCGTACGCCGGCCAGGTCGAAGCCGAAGCGCGGGTTGCCGAGATCGTCGGTGGTGCCGACCGCGAGGACCGCGACCAGGACCAGCGAGGCGATCAGGAATCCGGTCATCCAGAGGGTGCCGGGCAGCATGAACCAGATCCACATCCGGTTTCCGGTGGTGTCCCGGCGGCGGGTGCGCGAGTGGCGGAGCAGTGCCATGGCTCAGCCCGCCTTCACATGGGTCCAGGCGGTGTCGCGGGCGTCCTCCGCCGCACGGCCGCCGTTGCGGAAGAACAGGTCCGCCTTGAGGTCGTCCTGGGTGACGAGGCACTCGGGGAACGGTTTGACCAGCTCGGCGTAGGTCTTCTCGGAGCCGGCCACCGGCATCGGGTAGCCGATGTACTCGATGTTCTTCTTCACGTTCTCCGGCCGGAGCATGTAGTCGATGAACAGCATCGCGGTGCCGGGATGCGGGGCGTTCCAGGGGATGGCATAGCAGTCGGAGTTGATCGGCGTGCCCTCCCTCGGGGCCTCGAAGCCGAACACGGAGGGGTCCTTGGCCTGGTTGAGCATGGCGGCCATGTCACCGCTCCAGGCCTGGGTCATGACCGCGTTGCCGTTGAGGAGGTTGTTGTAGCTGTCGCTGGAGAAGCCGCGCAGCCGCGGGCGAAGCGTGTTCAGCAGGGAGGTGATGCGGTCGAGGTCGCCGGGGTCTCCGGTGCTGACGCCGAGGCCGAGTTCGAGGGCGCCCATGCCGAGGACCTCGTCGCGGTCGTCGAGCAGGAAGACCTTGCCCCTGGCCCGGTCGCTCCACAGGTCCTTCCAGGACCCGGTCAGATCGCCGATCTTGTCGCGGCGCCAGCCGATGCCGGTCTTGTACGCGGTGAAGGGGACCGTGTGCGCGGAGCCGGGGTCGTACCAGGGGTCCGCGAAGTACGCGTAAGCACCGAATATGGCGTGCGCGTTGGTGAGCTGGGAGTGGTCGATCCGGCGCAGCCGGCCGCCGCGGACCAGGCGCTGGGCCCATTTGGCCGTGGGGAAGACGATGTCGTAGCGGTTGCCGGCGTTGAGCTTGGCGACCATGCCTTCCATCGAGTCGAAGTTCGACTGGATGACCTTGACGCCGTACTCCTTCTCGAACCCCTTGAACACGGACGGGTCGACGAAGTCGGCCCAGTTGAAGTAGACGAGATCGCCGTCGACGCGCGCCCGGACCGGGGCGAGCTGTCTGGCGTCGGGCTTTCTGGCGGGCATGAACCCGCAGCCGCCGGCCGCAGCGCCCAGCAGGCCGCAGGCTCCCGCCCGCAGCACGGCGCGACGGGTCGGCGGTGGTACCTCGGGGGACATGGAACGTCCTCTCCGTCGAGGAACGGCACAACTCCAGGGCGGGACCGGCTGGTCGGCTCACGGAGGCCCTGACTCCGTAGGGAGGACCGGTCTGGGGAGGGTGCGTGCGTCAGCGGACGCGGGGTAACCCCGAGGGGAGGCGTACGGCGTACAGCGCGCGGGAGGACGTCACGGGGTGTGCCCCTCCAGGTCGTCCCGGACCCGGCGGGCGAACCAGCCGACGGCGGCCTCGCGCTGCGACAGCGGCCCCGGCTCGAAGCCGGGCGTGCGCAGGCCGGCCTGCACGCGTTCCACCAGCTCGGCGTCCTCGTCGTTGGTGACCCAGCCGATGTGGATGTTCAGCCGCCGGGCCAGCCGGGTGCGGACGCTCTCCCCGTGCCGGGTGTAGAAGCCGCCGGGAATCGCCGCCCGGTCCTGGGCGGTGGGCAGGGCGGTCCACGCGAGCACGTGGTCAGGGTAGAAGTCGATGAGCGTGTTCGGATAGATCACGGCGTACCGCCACACGCGCCGGTCGGCCTCTTTCAGCCCCGGCATCGGCGTAGCGAGCCGCTGGTAGAGCCGCTCGGTCCAGTTCGAGGAGGGCTTGTCGCGCAGCGGGGACTCGAACAGGACGTAGTTCTCCTGCACGTCCACCGTGTACGCCTGGTAGTCCAGCAGCCGCATGAGCGCGGGGTGGGCCACGGGTACGTGGTAGCCCTCCAGGTAGTTGTCGACGATCACCTTCCAGTTGGCGTGCTGCTCCTCGCCGCCCGCCAGGTCGTGGATGCGGTGCCTGCCGACGGGGATCAGGCCGGGGCCGGCGTAGCGGCCGACGGCCTCGACGAGCCCGGCGCAGCTCTCCGCGAGCGGGGTCGCCTCCATGTCGAGGTTGACGAAGACGAACCCGAGGAAGGACTCCACGTTGACCGGGTGCAGTCCGAGCCGGGGCTTGTCCAGGCAGGGGATCCGGCGCGCCTCGGGGGCACCCACGAGCCGCCCGTCCAGTTTGTAGGTCCACCCGTGGTACGGGCAGCGGATGGCCTTGCCGGACGGCTCAGGGGCGGTGACCAGGCGGGTGCCGCGGTGCCGGCAGACGTTGAGGTGGGCGGCGAAACCGCCGTCCTCCGTGCGGACGACCAGCACCTCCCGGCCGGCGGCGGTGGCGGTGAGGCGCGCGCCCGGTCCGGGGAGGTCGGACTCGTGGCAGACGAGCTGCCAGGACCTGGCAAAGATGCGTTCGGTCTCGGCCTCGGCGATGGCCGGATCCGTGTAGTAGCGGGCCGGCAGGGCTTCCCCGGGGTGCTCGGGGGGCGGCTCCGGCGGGGCAGCGGAGACGGCGTCGGCTGCCCGGGTGGTCGAGGGGTGCATGGGGTCCTCCTCCGCGCCGCGACGGCGGCGATGGGCGGTGAGGCTGTGCCCGGAACGGGCGGCAGGCAGGGCGTCACGTACGGCGTCACGTACGACGTCACGTGAAGCGGCCGGACCTGCCGGGATCCGGCTGACTAATTGGTTAGTCAGAGTGCGGCGACGGCGGGGTCAAGTCAAGACTTGTGGGCTGACTAATTAGTTAGTTAGTGTCGTGGTAGACGGACGACCGGGCACCTCGAACCGGTCCGGACACCCCTGTCACCGTCCACGCCGTGCCCGGTCCCGGCCGGGCACCCGCACAGCTCCCCACCCCTCTCCCCGCGGTGCCGGAGCTCCCCGTCCACGCCATCGCCGCGCCACCCCGGCTCCGGACCACCCGGAGACGGTGCGCCCCCGGAGGCACACATGAGCGCTCGCCGAAGTCTCGTCTGGCTCGGTCTCACGCCGGAGCCCGAACAGGAACTGCCCGCCGCGGTGGCCGCCCTGCGAGCCCCTGCGGACGACCGCCCGTCGGCGGCCCAGGTCGCCGCCGAGCGGCACCGGGTCGAGCGGCTGGTGCTGCGCGGCACGCAGGCCGGCTGGCTCCGCTATCTGCGAGAGGTGACCGACCTGGTCGTCGAGGCCGCGGCGGGAACCGCCCCCGCCGACCCGGGGCCGGCACTGGTGGCCGGCGAGGTCGTCCTCGACCACCACCGCATGCTGATCGGCCTGCCCGGGGCCGGATACGTACGTACGGCCACGCAGCGACGGGACCTGGAAAGGGCGCTGGTGCGGCTGAGAGCCCGCTACGACATCGGCCCCGCCGGCCACCCCGACCCCAGGAGCACCGCATGACCGGCGTCTTCTCCCTCCTTCCCGACGGCCGGCCCGGCCTCCTCGCCCCGCTGCTGTCCGGCGCCTGGCTGTCCGGCGGCGGCGAGGACGGCGCCCGGTACCTGGCCGCGGGCGGCTACGCGCCGCTCACCTCGCCCGGCCGGTTGCTCGACCGGATCGCCGCCGTCGGGCTGCGCGGCCGGGGCGGGGCCGGCTTCCCCGCCGCGGTCAAGATCCAGGCCGTCCGGGACGCACCGGGCCCGCCCGTCGTCGTCGCCAACGGCGAGGAGGGCGAGCCGGGCTCGGTGAAGGACCGCTGGCTGCTGCGGCACCGGCCCCACCTGGTCCTGGACGGCATCCGCCTGGTCGCGGCCATGACCGGTGCCGAGCGCGGCTGCGTGTACCTCTCCGACGCCCCCGCCGAGCAGGCCGTGCGACAGGCACTCGCCGAGTGTCCCCCCACGCTGCGCATCGACGTCGTCCGCACGGAGCACACCTACGTCGCGGGGGAGGAGACCGCGGTCGTACGTCGCATCGACGGTGGTCCGGCGCTGCCCACGGCGAAACCCCCGCGCCCCTTCGAGAGCGGTGTCGGCGGCGCGCCCACCCTCGTCGCCAACGTGGAGACACTGGCCCGCATCGCGCTGATCCACTCGCGCCCCGAGGCCGCGGACGCCGTCGCCGGAGCCCATCTGGTGACCCTCTCGGGCGGCAGCGGTGCGTCCGCGCTGGCCGAGGTGCCCGCCGGGACGCACCTGAAGGTGCTCGCCGACCTGTGCCGGCACGGCAGAGCAGAGGCGGTCCTGCTGGGCGGCCTCTTCGGTGGCCTGCACGGCACCGGCTGGACGGACCTGCCTCTCGACCACGACCGCCTGCGCGCGGCCGGCGGGGCCCTCGGCTGCGGGGCGCTGCACTTCCTGCACCCCGAGGACTGTCCCGTCGCCGTCGCCAACGAGGCAACCGCCTACCTCGCGGCGCAGAGCGCCCGGCAGTGCGGGGTCTGCGTCTCCGGCACGGGGGCGATGGCCCGCACCCTCACGGACGTCGCTCGCGGCCGGGCGGACGACGACGCGGCCGGCAAGCTGCACCGCTGGTCGCGTCAGCTGCCCGGCCGCGGTGCCTGCGGGCTGCTTGACGCCGCCGCCCGCGTCGTCGCCACCCTGCTCGCCCACTTCCCCGAGCACGTCGAAGCCCACCGCCGCTCCCGCTGCCCCGCCTGTGAGGCCGCCGTACCCGAGGACGGGCGCCGGTTCACGGTGCCCGTTCCCTGAGCCGCATCCGGCCTCCTGACCCCCGCCGACCGGGTCACCTGAGCCCGGGCCGGCCCCCGGTGCCGCATCCGGACCCGAGCCCGAATCCGGGTTCCTGACCCGCAAGCGCCCCCCCGCCCCCACAACGCACCCTCACCCCGCCGCACCGAAAGGACCGCACCATGAAGCTCCTGCTGGACTCCACCCGCTGCCAGGGCTACGGCCTCTGCCAGGAACCCGCGCCCGAGCAGATCGACCTCGACGAGTGGGGCTACGCGCAGGTGCGCGCGCAGGAGGTCCCGCAGGGCGGCGAGGATGCCGCTCTGGCAGCCGTCTCCGCCTGCCCCAACTCCGCCCTGCGGCTGGTGAAGTGACATGGGACGTGACCTGTCGGCCCTCTTCGACCCCGTCTCCGTCGCCGTTGTCGGAGCCAGCGACGACCCCGCCAAGTACGGCCATGCCATCGCCGCCCAGGCCGTCCGCGCGAACGGTCGTCGCCCCGTCCACCTGGTCAACCGCCGCGGCGGAACGGTGCTCGGCCGTACCGCCGCCCCCAGCCTGAGCGCGATCGGCGAGCCCGTCGACCTGGCGGTGGTCTCCGTGCCCGTCGCCGGCTTCGAGGACGCCGTCGACGAGGCGCTGCGCTGCGGAGCCCGGGCGATCGTCGCGATCACTGCCGGGTTCGCCGAGACCGGCGAGGCGGGACGCAGCCGCCAGCGTGCCGTCGCCGAACGCGTACGCGCCGCCGGAGCAGTGATGATCGGCCCCAACTGCCTGGGCCTGGCAGACAACACCACCGACCTCTTCCTGGCCTCCGACACCTTCACCCCCGGCGGCATCGCACTGCTCAGCCAGAGCGGCAACCTCGCCCTCGAACTCCAGCTCCGCTTCGGCCCGCACGGCCTCGGCTTCTCCCGCTTCGTCTCGCTCGGCAACCAGGCCGACGTCACCCTCGTCGACCTGCTCGCCGACTGTGCCCGGCACGAGGGTACGAACGCCGTCGCGGTCTACGCGGAGGACTTCGCCGACGGACGCGCCTTCGCCGAGGCGGCCGCCGACGCCGGGAAGCCCGTGGTGCTGCTCACCGCCGGTCGCGGCGACGCCTCCGCGCGCAGCGCCCAGTCGCACACCGGCGCGCTGACCACATCCGCCGACGTCGTGACCGCGGCCTGCCGCGACGCCGGTGTGGAACTGGTCGCCACGCCCCGTGAACTCACCGTCGTCCTCGCCGCGTTGCAGAGCGCCCGCCGGTCGGCCGGCCGCCGGGTCGCCGTGCTCACGGACGGCGGCGGACACGGGGTGGTGGCCGCCGACGCCGTCGAGACGGCCGGGCTGACCGTGCCCGAACTCCAGGAGCCGACGCGGCAACAGCTCCGGGAGGCCCTCTGGGCGCAGTCGGCCGTCGCCAACCCGGTGGACCTCGCCGGAATGGGGGAGCAGGACCCCGGCTCGTACGCGGAGACCGTCTCCGCGCTGCTGGCGGCCGAGGAGGTCGACGCCGTCCTGATGACCGGCTACTTCGGCGGCTACGCGGCCTCCGACGGCGGGCTCGGCGGCGGAGGCACCGTGCTCGCGGACGGCGAACGGGAGGCCGCGCGTCTCATCGCCGCCCGGCACCGCGCCACCGCGAAACCCCTCGTGGTGCAGTCGATGTACCCCGGCTCGCCCAGCTGCCGCACCCTCAGCAGGGCCGGCATCCCGGTCTTCGCCGCCACCGAGGACGCCGCCCGCGCCCTCGCCGCGACGGCACCCCGCGCGCTCCGCACCGGCATCACGCCCCTTCCTCCTCCGGCGTCACCACTGCGCGAGAGCGGCTATCTGCAGACCCGGCAAGCTCTCGAAGCGGCCGGACTCGCCTTCCCCGCCGCCCGGGAGGTCCACGACGAGGCCGAACTGCTGGCCGCGACGGAGGAGTTCACCGGCCCGTACGTCCTCAAGGCCCTGCACCTGCTGCACAAGTCCGACGCGGGGGGCGTGGCACTGGGGCTGGCCGGACCCGGTGAACTGCTCGCCGCCTTCCGCGAGATGCACGCCCGGCTCGGCGCCTCCTCCTACTCCGTGGAGGCCATGGCGGACCTGACCGACGGCATCGAGCTGATCGTCGGCGTCAACCGGGACCCGCGCTTCGGCCCGGTCGCCATGGTCGGCCTGGGCGGAGTGCTTGCCGAGGCTCTGCACGACGTCGCCTTCACCCTGGCCCCCGTACCGGCGGACCGCGCCCTGAGCCTGCTGCGCGGACTGCGCACCGCCGCCCTGCTCGACGGGGTGCGCGGCCGCCCGCCCGTCGACGTCGAGGCGGCCGCGGCCGCCGTCGAGACGATCACGACGTTCGCCGCCGCGCACCCGGAGATCGCCGAGATCGAGGTCAACCCCCTGCTCGTCGGCCCGCACGGAGTCCTCGCCCTGGACTCCCGAGCCGTACTCGCCTGACCGGGCACCACCTCACCGCCACCGCCACCGCCCCACCGCCACCGTCCGACCCGCCACAGCCCCACCCGCCCCGCACGCCGTCCCGCCGACCGAAGAGGCACCCATGGACATGCGCTACACCCCCGAACAGGCAGACCTGAAGCGCCGCGCCGCCGAGTACGCGCGCCTGCTCATGCGCTACGAGGACCAGTCCGAGCAGGCCGGCGGACCCCTGCCGCAGGAGCTCGTCACCGAACTGACCCGCGCCGCCATGGACGCCGGCGTCTACGCCATCAACATGCCCGCCGAGTGGGGCGGCGCCGGTCTCAGCCTGCTCGACCAGGTCATCGTCGAGGAGGAGTTCGGCAAGGTCACCAACTGCCTCTGGGACATCCCCTGGCGGCCCGCCAACGTCCTGGCGTACGGCGACGAGCGGCAGCGCGAGAAGTACCTGCTGCCGGTGATCCGCGCGGAGAAGTTCGACGCGTTCGCCGTCACCGAGCCGGGCGCGGGCTCGGACCCGTCCTCCGGCACCTCCACGGCCACCCGCACCGACGGCGGCTGGCTGCTCAACGGGGAGAAGTGGTTCGTCACCTGCGGCGACATCGCCGACTTCCTGCTGGTGCAGGCGGACGCCGGCCCCGAGCGGCAGCCCACGCTGTTCTTCGTGGACAAGGCCGCGCCCGGAGTCGAGATGACCAGGGTCCCGCACTTCATGCACTCCGCGGTCAACGGGCACCCCGAATTCACCTTCACCGACGTCTTCGTGGCCGACGAGGACGTCCTCGGCGGCGTCGGCAACGGCTACGAGCTGACCAAGGAGTGGTTCACCGACGAACGCCTGATGATCGCGGCACGCACCGTCGGCGCCGCCGAGCGGGCCCTGCGGCTCGCCCGTGACTGGGCGGTGGAGCGTGAGCAGTTCGGGGCGCCGATCGCGTCGTACCAGCTGATCCAGGGCATGCTCGCCGACTGCGCCGTGGACATCGCCGTCAACCGCGCCTACACCCACCAGGTCGCCTGGGAAGCCGACCAGCCGCACACCGACCGCAAGACGCTGCACGCCAAGGCCTCCACCGCCAAGCTCGCCGCCAGCGAGGCCGCCGGCCGGGTCGCCGACCGCTGTCTGCAGATCTTCGGCGGCCGCGGCTACGACCGCTCGTACGCCGTCGAGCGCATGTACCGCGAGCTGCGCGTCGACCGGATCTGGGAGGGCACCTCCGAGATCCAGCGGCTGATCATCGCCAACGAGCTGATCAAGCGCGGCACCCGCGCCCTTGCCCTGCCCACGCACTGAAACCCGCCCACCCCCGATCACCCCACAGCGAGGACTTCCATGGACTTCCGCCTCACCCCGCGCCAGGCACAGCTGAAGGCCGACGCACGTGCCCTCACCGATGTCATCGCCGCCTACGAGCTCCAGTGCGAGGAGGACAACGGCCTCCCCGCGAGCGCCCACGCCAAGATCCGCGACGCGGTCCTCGACGCCGGACTCCAGGCAGTGAACATGCCGGCCGAGTGGGGCGGCGCCGGACTCACCATCGCCGAGCAGGTCACCGTGCAGGAGGAACTGGGCCGGCTCACCGGCGCCCTGTGGGACATGGTGTGGCGCCCCGCCAACGCCCTGAGGTTCTGCACCCCGGAGCAGCGCGAGCGCTTCCTCGTCCCCGTGATCAAGGGCGAGCGGCGCGACTGCTACGCCGTCACCGAGCCCGGCGCGGGCTCGGACCCGCAGAACCTGGCCACCACGGCCACGAAGAACGACCACGGCTGGGTGCTGAACGGCGAGAAGTGGTTCGTGACCGTCGGCGACCACGCCGACTTCATGATCGTGCTCGCCGCGGCGGGCCCGGACCGCGCGCCCACCCTGTTCCTCGTCGACAAGGACACCCCCGGCATCGAGATGACGAGGGTGCCGCGCTTCATGCACACCTTCGTCTACGAGCACCCCGAGTTCACCTTCACCGACGTCCAGGTGGGCGAGGACGCCGTGCTCGGCGGCATCGGCGAGGGGTACGACATCACCCGCTCCTGGTTCACCGAGGAGCGGCTGATGATCGCGGCCCGCACGACGGGCGCGGCCGAGCGGGCGCTGGAGCTGTCCCGTGACTGGGCGGTGGAGCGTGAGCAGTTCGGGGCGCCGATCGCGTCGTACCAGCTGATCCAGGGCATGCTCGCCGACTGCGCCGTGGACATCGCCGTCAACCGCGCCTACACCCACCAGGTCGCCTGGGAGATCGACCAGGCCTCGGCCGAGGACCGCAAGACGCTGCACGCCAAGGCGGCCATCGCCAAGCTCGCGGCGAGCGAGGCGTCGGGCCGGGTGATCGACCGCTGCCTGCAGATCCACGGCGGCCGCGGGTACGACCGCTCGTACGCCGTCGAGCGGCTCTACCGCGAGCTGCGCGTGGACCGCATCTGGGAGGGCACCTCCGAGATCCAGCGGCTGATCATCGCCAACGAACTCATCAGGCGCGGCACGGGGGTTCTTGACCTGCCCCTCGCCTGACACCCGTACGTCACAACAGATCGGAGAGGAAGACGGATGACCGGGATCGAGCGAGTGGGTGTCGTCGGCTGCGGCCTGATGGGCGCCGGCATAGCGGAGGTCTGCGCCCGTGCCTACGTGCCGGTGACGATCGTGGAACGCGACACGCAGGCGGCCCGTGCGGGCCTGCTGCGCATCACCCGCTCGCTCGACCGGGCCGTCGCACACGGCAGGCTCGACGCCGGACGACGCGAGGCCGCCATGGGCCTGATCACCGTGGTCGACCAGATCGAAGCCCTGCACGACCATGACCTGGTGATCGAGGCGGTGCCGGAGGACGAGAGCCTCAAACTCGACGTCTTCACCCGCCTCGACTCCGTGATCACCAGTGATCACACCGTCCTCGCGACCAACACCTCGTCCATCCCGGTCATCCGGCTCGCCACCGCGACCACCCGCCCCGACCGCGTCGTCGGCGTGCACTTCTTCAACCCCGTACCGGTCCTGCGGCTCGTCGAACTCGTCCCGTCTCTGCTGACCTCGCCCACCACCACGGCACGGGCCGAGGACTTCGTGACCGACAGGCTCGGCAAGGAAGTCGTCCGGACCAGGGACAAGGCTGGATTCATCGTCAACGCGCTGCTCGTCCCGTACCTCCTCGCAGCCGTCCGCATGCTGGAGTCGGGCAGCGCGACGGCCGAGGACATCGACCGCGGGATGGTCCTGGGCTGCGCGCACCCGCTCGGCCCGCTGGCCCTGACGGACCTGATCGGCCTGGACACCACCCGCGCCATCGCCGAATCCCTGTACGCCGAGTTCCGCGAGCCGCAGTACTCACCCCCACCGCTGCTCTCCCGGATGGTGGAGGCCGGCCTGCTGGGACGGAAGTCCGGCCGGGGCTTTCACGTGTACGAGG
This sequence comes from Streptomyces sp. NPDC044064, assembly GCF_056434245.1. Taxonomy (NCBI): domain Bacteria; kingdom Bacillati; phylum Actinomycetota; class Actinomycetes; order Kitasatosporales; family Streptomycetaceae; genus Streptomyces; species Streptomyces sp. NPDC044064. The sequence continues at coordinate 161,342 of NZ_JBWKFN010000017.1, read as the reverse complement.
AACAACAGGGTGAGGCCGCGGCACCGGCGAGGCCGCGGTGAGGGAAAATGGTCACGGCGTACGATCACCGAACGAGGGGAGCCGCAGGGTGTCCACGAAGGTGCGCACGGCAGACACACGCGAGCGCATCCTGACCGCGGCGTGCGAGGTCATCGCGGAGATCGGCTTCGAGAAGATCCGCATGCGCATGGTCGCCGAGCGCGCCGGTGTGTCCACGGCGCTGCTGCACTACCACTTCGACACGCGCGAGAAGCTGTTCACCGAGGCGATGACCCACTCCTTCGCCAACACCGCCCTCGACGTCGACCGCGACGCGGACACGGCTCCGGCGGCCGTCATCCTGGCCCGCACCCTGCGCAGCCTGCTGCCGACCGATCCCGAACTGCGCCAGGACTGGCGGCTGTGGCAGGAACTGTGGGCCCGGGCCCTGCGCGACGAGACCACCCGGACCTTCGCCGTCGACCTGTACGCGCAGCTGCACACCTGGGTGGCCGGCGCGGTACGACGCGGTATCGAGTCCGGCGAGTTCACACCGACCGACGTGGACGACCTCAGCACACTCGTCCTGTCCCTGAGCGACGGCTACGGCATCCGCCTCATGCTCCGCGACCCGACGGTCACCCTGGACAGCGCCCTCACGGCCATCTGGCGTCAGGTGTCCGCGGCGCTGGGCCTGCCGGACTCGGTGCCGGTGGACTGACCTCCCACAGCTCGGGCACCCGGCCCCCGCCGGTGTGCATCTGGGTCGCCAGCGTCCGCAGCGCGGCGGCGAACGCCACCGGGCCGCGGAGGAACTCCATGTGGATGCCGGGAAACTCGGTCCAGGGCGCCCCGATCCGACGGGCGATCTCGACGGAGGGCCGCGCGTAGTACAGCCCGCGGTCCTCGGCACCGGCGCCGAGCACGATCGGGAAGGGCGCCGCCCTCAGCGCGGCCTCGTCGGGCTGGAAGGCGGCGAAGCCCGGCCACTCGGATCCGAAGAGATGGTCCTGGTTGCCGAGGAACCGCTGCCACAGGTCGTCCGGCCAGCGATACGTCCCCTCGCCGCGCACCGTCTGCGCGAACCGGCGGCCCGCCGCCGGGCCACCGCCCTCGGCGTGGAGCGCGGCCAGCTCCGCGAAGAAGCCGCGCGCCGGATCACCGGTGGGCAGGACGTTCACCGCCGGCGGCTCGTGCGCGATCAGACCCGACACCACCTCGGGACACGACGCGGCCAGCGTGAGCCCGATGATCGCGCCGCCGCTGTTGCCGAACACCAGCGCCCGGCCGCCGGCCAGGCCCTCGACCAGCTCCCGGGCGTCGGCCGCCTGCTGCGCCAGCCGCATGGGCGCGCCGCTGCGTCCGGTGCTGCGGGAGTTGCCCCGCCGGTCGTATGTGATCACCGTGAAGGCGTCCGCCAGCTCGTCGGCGACGGCACTGTAGTACCCGGCGTCCCCGCCCGCCCCGCTGACGAGCAGCAGCGCCGGCCCGCCGCCCCGGATCTCGTAGTACAGCTCGGCGTGGTCCACCGCGAACATGCCGCTGCGCATCCATGCACTCCGTTCCGGACAAGGCGATGTCGCCGGCACCGGTCGGGTGCCGCTGGTACCGGTCGGATCCCAGTGTGTCCGAGACGACTGTCCCCCAGTTGCACCGACGCCCCCTCCTCCACCGACCGCAAGGCCGCCCCGGGCGAGTGCCAGGAGAAGGTTCTGCCGTCGTTTCGGCGGTGCCGCCTGACGTACCGCAGGGGTGATCAGCGACCAGGGGCGCGGGAGGGCGTCACCCGTTCGGCCCAGGCAGAAGCGATCCGCCTTCCGGCCACTCCACCGACACCGGCTCATGCCGTGGCGGCGGGAAGGCGAACGGTCAGACGTGGCAGGAACCAGCCGACGAGAGGCCCCATGCACAGCGCGACGAAAACTGTCCCGACCCCGAAGGTTCCACCGAGGATCCAGCCGAGGCCGGCGACGGCGACGTCGATGCCGGTACGCACCACCGCGACGGGCAGGCGGGTGAGTCGTACGAGTCCCGTCATGATGCCGTCGCGCGGACCCGAGCCGAACTGCGCGCCGAGGTAGAGCGCATCGAAGAAGGCCAGCCCGACGAGGCCGACGACGAGACAGCCGATCTCGGCAAGTGTCCCGTGGGGGCGGGGGAGCACGGCCGCGGTGGCGTCCGCGGCGAAGCCGACGATCGCGACGTTGAGGAGTGTGCCGAGGCCCGGCAGTTCGCGCAGCGGTATCCAGGTGAGGAGCACCAGGAGCGAGGTGAGGTCGGTGGCCCATCCGAACGAGATGCCGAGCGTCTTCGCCGTGCCGTCCGTGAGCACGCTCCAGCTGGCCGTGCCGAGACCGGACCGGACGAGCGTCATGACGGCGGCGCCGTACCCCACCAGACCGAGCAGGAGTTGGGGGATACGACGTGCAGTCCGGCCTGCCCGAAGCTGGTCGAAGGCGTTCATGCGTGTCACCGCAGGGCGGTCGTGACGGGCCGGGACGGACAGGTGGGCGGTGGAAGCAGAAGGAGCCATGGCGGTAAGCCTCGGCGTCGTCTGGACACTGATTCCATAGCCAGATTCATTAACCTGGTTCGGTGAAGATCAGTTCGCACGCGGTGGCGCGCATGGTGGGGACATGGCGGGAGGGGCCCGGGCCGGCGCACCAACGCCTGTCCGACAGGCTGCGGTTGCTGGTTCTGGACGGACGGCTCTCCCTGGGGGCGGCCCTGCCGAGCGAACGCGACCTGGCGACCGCGCTCGGCGTCAGCAGAGCGCCTGGCTGCCATACGTGAAGTCGGCGGCGCTGTCCCGGCTTCGCATCACCCAGATCGGATCACATGCCGATGCGGAAGACGTGGTCCAAGAGGCGTGGCTGCGTCTCTCCCGCCAGGACACCGACACCATCGACAACCTCGGCGGCTGGCTGACCACCGTGGTCGGCCGCATCAGCCTCGACGTCCTGCGTTCGGGCCGGACGCGCCCAGAAGTCTCCTTCGGCGACCAGCTACCCGAATTCACCGTGACGCTCGACGACGCTCCTGCTCCGGAAGACCTTGTGGCACTCGGGGACTCCGTCGGCCTCGCTCTTCTCACGGTTCTTGACTCGCTGCGTCCTGACGAACGCCTGGCGTTGGTGCTGCACGACGTGTTCGCCGTGCCCTTCGGCGAGATCGGCACCATTCTCGGTAAATCCGCCGACGCGACCAAAATGCTCGCCGGCCGCGCCCGCAGGAAAGCACAAGCCGCCCAGCAGCCGGCAAGCGCCCGACGACAACAACACGATGTGGTCCAAGCCTTCCTGACTGCCGCCCGCGATGGTCGGTTCGAGCAGTTGCTGCAGGTTCTCCACCCCGAAGTGAGGTTCACCGTCCACACCCCGAAAGGCACGTTCGTCACGCTCGGGGCCACCGAAGTCGCCACCCGCGCGCGAGTGGCCGGCAGCGTGGCACTAGGGCATGCGGCGACCGTCAACGGCCGCCCCGGCGTCATCTCCTGGAGCGAGGACGGCACCCCGCCCTCCCTCCTGGCCTTCACTGTCGCCGAGGGCCACATCACCGAGATCACCGCCGTGGTCGGCCCGGCCGAACTCGCGCTCACGGACCTGCCGGACCCGGTGTGACTCCCTACCGGCGAAGGCCGCGCACACTCGAAGTGGTCCACGTCGGATCCCACAGAGACATTGAACTGAGCCTCGGAGAAAATCTCACCGAGGTTTGCTCATCGAATGATCTCGTGATGTGGCTCGGCCCAGGGGATCCCGCCGGCCACGATGAGTTTTGCGGGATTCGGCGGTCGTACTGTCGAACCCGTCACCGAGGAGGACTTCTGATGCGCAGGGTGACCTATTCGATGGGCGTCTCGCTTGACGGCTACATCGTCGGGCCGGACGGCGACTTCAACTGGACGGCGCCCGACGAGGACGTCTTTCGCTTCTGGATCGACGAGATCCGAGAGGTCGGCGTCCACCTGTTGGGACGACGCCTGTACGAGACGATGCTGTACTGGGAGACCGCCGACCAGGATTCATCGCTCGACGACTCGATGCTCGAGTGGGCCGCGCTCTGGAATCCGCTCCCGAAGGTGGTGTTCTCCACCACGCTGTCGGCGGTGCAGGGTAATGCCCGTCTGGCTTCCGGCGGCCTGGCGGAGGAGATCGAGCGGTTGCGAGCCGAGGCGGGGGAGGGCGACATCGCGATCGGCGGTGCGACTCTCGCCGCCGAGGTGGCCGCATTGGGTCTGATCGACGAGTACCGGGCCATGGTCCACCCGGTGCTGGTTGGCGGTGGCATTCCGTTCTTCCCCCAGCGCGAGCGCCGGGTGGATCTCGAACTCGTCGAGACCCGCACCTTCAGCTCGGGAGTCGTCTACCTCCGCCACCGCGTGGCGCGCTAGCCGGCTCGGGCCGAGGGTGACGTGAGGGTGGTAAGGCAGTTGGCGGCCACTTTGTACAAGGCGGGCAGGGCATGGAGTCGGGCTGCGGTGATGTCCGGGACGGACCCGGTTCGGCCTCGGAGACCCACAGCGGGGTGCCATCCTCAGCGGACAGGAACCGCAAGGACCAGGACGAAAGCCCCGGCACACCGCAGCGAAGCAGGAAGCCCCCGGAAGGGTCAGCCGGCCCAGGCCGGAGTCCCTGGACTTTTGGCCAGGCAGCACGGCGACGCAGTGCCGGATGCGACGTCTCGCGGCGGGTCCAAGGTTCCTGATCCACAGCGACTCCATTCATCGTCTTCCCGGAGCCCCCGAGGCCCCCGAGATCACACCCGACAGCGGGCCGGCCCAGTGCGGGGCGACGCCCATCGGGAACGGGACGGCGAGGAGAGCGCCGGACCGCCGCGACGCGCAGGCGCGAGGCGCCTTGTTCGTTCCGACGATGTCCCGCCACCGGGCCGGCCGGCACAGCCGGCTGCTGCGCCCCCAAGCGGGAGTCAGTCCTGGCAAGCACATCCGGCGGCGCTCTTGGCCTCACCGACTGTGGCGGATGGGGCGGTTGCCTGCTCGGCCGGGGTGCAGCAAGCGATGACGCCGCAGCAGGAGTGCTCCGTGGCGGACGCTGTGGCGGTGTCCGGGCTGATGGTGGGCTTGGTGGCGCGGACAATGGCGGAGTGCATGCCGTCGGCGACCGGGTGGGTCGGAGTGATCTCGATGTTCGTGAAGCCGGCCGCCTCCAGGCCCGCCCGGTATTCGGCGAAGGACAGGGCTCCGGCGATGCAGCCGACGTAGTCGCCGCGCTCGGCCCGCTGTTCGGCGGTGAGGGTGTCGTCGGCGACGACGTCGGAGACGCCGATCCGGCCCCCGGGCCTGAGCACGCGGAACGTCTCGGTGAACACGGCGGGCTTGTCGACCGACAGGTTGATCACGCAGTTCGAGATCACCACGTCGATGGTGTTCGCAGGCAGTGGGATCGCCTCGATCGTGCCCTTGAGGAACTCGACGTTCGTCGCGCCCGCCTTCGCGGCGTTGGCGAGGGCCAGGGCGAGCATCTCCTCGGTCATGTCCAGCCCGAAAGCCTTGCCGCTCGGGCCGACGCGGCGGGCGGAGAGCAGGACATCGATGCCGCCGCCGGAGCCGAGGTCCAGGACACGTTCTCCTTCGCGCAGCTCGGCCACGCCGGTGGGGTTGCCGCAGCCGAGGGACGCGGCGACGGCCTCCGCCGGCAGGGCGTCGCGCTCGTGCGCGGCGTACAGGGCGGAGCCGAAGTTCCCGTCGACCTCGACCGGCTCGGACCCGCAACAGGCGGTGCCTCCCTCGATGACCTTCACGGCCGCCGAGGCGTACCGCCGTCGGACGGTTTCGCGCAGGTCGGTGGACTGCTCGCTCATGACTCACTCCCCTGGAAGGGCCACAGCACGGGCCCGGAACGGCCTTTATCGACGTTCATGAATGCAACCTTGCGCCTTGATTCGAAAAACGTCAACATAGAGGCATGTCGAAACAAGAGCTTCAGCTGATCGGCCAGGACGCCGCCTGCTGCCGGGGGCTGTCCACCGCACCGCTGGACGAGGACCAGGCGGTCGAGCACGCGAAGGTCTTCAAGGCCCTGGGTGATCCGATCCGGCTGCGCCTGATGTCGATGATCGCCTCGCGCGGCACGGGGGGCGAGGTGTGCGTGTGTGAGCTGACCCCCGCCTTCGACCTGTCGCAGCCGACTATCTCCCACCACCTCAAGCTCCTGCGGCAGGCCGGGCTCATCGACTGCGAGCGGCGCGGCACCTGGGTCTACTACTGGGTGCTGCCCGGTGTCCTGGACCGGCTCGCCGCTTTCCTGGCCACCTCGCAGACCGCTGGAGCCGACACGTGAACGTCTCCCTCGCCCGCCGTGTCGCGGCCGAGGCGATCGGGACCGCCCTGCTGGTCGCGGTGGTGGTCGGCTCCGGCATCCAGGCGACCGTGCTGTCGCGCGACGTCGGCGTTCAGCTGCTCGCCAACTCCCTGGCCACCGTGTTCGGCCTGGGCGTGCTCATCCTGCTGCTCGGTCCGGTCTCAGGCGCCCACTTCAACCCGGCCGTCACGCTTGCCGCCTGGTACGCCGGCCGCCGCACCCCGGACGGCCTCAGCCTGCGGGACGTTGTCGCGTATGTGCCCGCCCAGATCGCAGGTGCGATCGGAGGGGCGATCCTGGCCGACGCGATGTTCGCCGCGCCGCTGGTGAAGTTCTCGACGCACGACCGGTCCGCCGGACACTTGTGGCTGGGCGAGGTGGTCGCCACGGCCGGGCTGATCCTGCTGATCTTCGGCCTCGACCGGATCGGCCGCGCCGCGCTCGCCCCGGCCGCGGTGGCCTTCTACATCGGGGCCGCCTACTGGTTCACCTCCTCCACGTCGTTCGCGAACCCGGCGGTGACCATCGGCCGGGCCTTCACCGACACCTTCGCCGGCATCGCGCCCGCCTCCGTCGCCCCCTTCATCGCTGCTCAAGCGCTCGGAGCCGTGCTGGGGCTGGGCGCCGTGGTGGCGGTCTACGGCCGCCCCGCCCCCGCAGTGGATGGGGCCGGCGTCCCGCACGGCGAGCCGGAACCCGTCGCCTACTGACCGATCCGTTCTCAGAGAGAGATCCTGCACATGAGCACTCCCGCCCCGCGCCCGTCCGTGCTGTTCGTCTGCGTCCACAACGCAGGCCGCTCCCAGATGGCCGCTGCCTTCCTCGCCCACCTCGCCGGCGACCGCATCGACGTCCGCTCGGCCGGCTCCGCTCCCGCCGAGACGGTCAACCCTGCCGTCCTGCAGGCGATGGACGAGGCCGGCATCGACATCTCCGCCGAGACCCCGAAGATTCTCACCACGGAGGCGGTCCGGGCGTCGGACGTCGTCATCACCATGGGCTGCGGCGACGCGTGCCCCGTCTTCCCCGGCAAGCGATACCTCGACTGGAAGCTCGACGACCCGGCGGGCCAGGGCGTCGAGGCCGTCCGGCCGATCCGGGACGAGATCAGGTCGATGGTCGAGGGGCTGATCGCCGAAATCGCGCCCGCCTGAACGACGCGGTGGGCAGCGACGACGCGGGCGAACCCGTCCGCGGGCGATGCACGGGCCGGGCCCTGGAGGTGGGTTGCTCATGGGGAGTCACGGCTTGACCATCGAGTCGGGTTGAAGGTTCACCGTCGGCGCTGTGACGACCTACCGCATCTCTCAGCTCGCCGAACGTGCCGGCGACTACGCTGCGCTTCTACGAGAGTGCCGTGCTGCTACCGGCAGAGCGGACCGCGTCCGGGTACCGGGTCTACGGTGAGGACACGGTCGACCGGCTGGCGTTCATCTCCTCGGCGAAGCTGCTGGGCTTGGCGCTGGAGGAGATCCGTGAACTCCTGGACGTCCGGGAGGAAGGCGCCTGCGGCTCCGTGCGCGCCCGGATGCTGCCGCTGGTCGCCGACCGGATCGCCGACACCGACGGCCGGATCACGGAGCTGCGCGCCTTCTCCGCTCACCTGGCGGGTGTCCTCACGACGCTGTCGGGTCCGGCGCCCGAGGGTGCCTGCGGGCCCGACTGCGGCTGCACCACCACGGGCACGCGCCCGGTCGGGCCCGTGCCGGTGACGCTCTCCCCGCCCCGCGCCACGACGGGCCCGGCGTCCGAGCCGGGGCAAGAGGCGTGGCGGGATGTACCGGTCGCCTGCACCCTGGGCGACGCCGAGGTGGGAGAGCGCACCGAGGGGTGGCGCACGCTCATCGGGAAGGCCGTCCGGCACAAGGAGATCGACGACGGGCCGCGATTGTCCTTCCCGCCGAACGCCGAACTCGCCGGCCGGATCGCGGCGCTCGCCACCGCCGAGCAGCGCTGCTGCGCCTTCTTCGACTTCACCCTGCACCTGACCCCGGACGCCCTCCAGCTGACCGTCCGCGCGCCGGAGGGCGCCACCGGGATGCCGGCCGACCTTTTCGGGGCACTCGCATGACCACCACCCCGTCCTCCCGTCCCGCCCGGCCCTGGGGCATGTTCGGCGCCGGAGCGGTTGCGCCGGCCGTGTGCGCGGTGTGCTGCGCGGGCCCGCTCCTGGCCGTGCTCGGCGGGGTGGGGGCCGCCTCCGCGATCGGCGCCGTGTGGGTGCCCACCCTCGCCGTGCCGGCCGTCGCCGCCGTCGTCGGGGTCTTCGTCCTGTGCCGCCGTCGTCGTCGGGCAGCCGCCTGCCGTACCGCTCCCGCCCGTAGCGATCTCGGCATGCCCACCCTCGGCCCGCCGCACAAGGACACGGCGCCGACGGTCTGAGGCGTCGTACCGCCACTGCCCTGAGTCGTCCTCATCGTCAACCCGCTCACCCTGGCCCGGGCCACGGCTGAAGCACTCCGTCACAGCAGCAGGGACCCTTGTGTCGGCTTGGCTCGGAAATCGAACATGTGGCCTAATTGAAGGTATGGAGCACGTCCCCTTCCCGCCCGACCTCCTGCAGCTCCAGGTGGACTGGCACCGCACGTACGTGGCACTCGCCGCGCCCCACCCGGTACACCCCACCGCCCTGCGCCGCCGCCTGCTGGCCTTGTCCGGGCGGCTGCTGTGGCACCCGTACTGGTCCGGTCCGGCCGGAACACCGGCGGCGCGGGTGGAGCTGCGCCGCCGGGCTCGCGCCCTGGAGCCGCTGCCGTGACGACGCACCTGGTCCACCTCCAGTTCGTGGCCGGCGGCCCGACGGTCACGGGGGAGTGGGCCGACGGCGCGACCGCCCGCCGTACCTGGCGAGACTGGGTCGGGCTGTACGGCAGCGACGAGAAGGTCGTCATCCGGCTCGCCGAGGGCGCGGACGCCGGAGAGCGGCTGCTGATGGCGTGGGAGCGGGGGCACGCGGTCGCGGAGAGCTCGGACGGGCCCGCCGCGACGGAGGGATCGGCGTTATCGGGCTGGTGGCGGCCCGTGCAAATGGCTTACGGCGCCACTGAGTTGCAGTAAGTCGCCGGTCCGCCGCAGGTAGGCCCCCTGGTCTATGATCCAGGCCCCTCCCCGGAAGGCGGCCCCCGTGCCCGTGCCGAGCCTGCTCGCGGTCTTCGCTCATCCGGATGACGAGTCGCTGTTCGCCGGGGGCGTGCTCGCCCGGCACGCCGCTGCGGGTGCCCGCGTCGGAGTTGTCACGGCGACCTGGGCGGCCGACACCCCGCGCGCCGCGGAGCTGGCCGAAGCGCTGCGCATCCTCGGGGCCGGCGCGCCGCGGATGCTCGGCTACGCCGATGCGCGGGTGCCTCGATCGGCCCCGGGCAGTGCGCGGTTCTGCGACGCTCCGCTGGACGAGGCGGTGGGGCGGTTGGTGGCCCACATCCGGGAGTTCCGCCCGGAGATCATGGTCACCCACGACGCCTACGGCGGGCTGACCGGCCATCCGGACCACGTGCACACTCACCGGGTGGCCCTGCTCGCAGCCCAGGCGGCCGGACTTGAGCAGTTCCGCCCCGACGCGGGTGCCCCCTGGCAGCCGCGTGCCCTCTACCTGGCCACGCACCCGCACTCCGCCGTGTCCGCGCTGAGGGACGTGGTCGGCGTGCACAAAGCCGTGTACAGCGTTCCGGACGAACAGGTCACCGCGACCGTCGACGTCGGCCCCTGGACGGAGCAGAAGGTCGCCGCCGTACTGGCTCATCGCACCGAGGTGGAACGCGGAGCCGTACCCGGCCTCGTCGCCGGTCTTCCCCGCGAGGCTCGGGCACGGCTCTTCTCCACCGAGTGGTACATCCGCCACCCCCTCGTCTCCGTGCCGCCCGCCCAGACGGAACTGACCGCCTGAGCCGGGTACGGGATGACCCTGGTGATTCGTGTAATCCATAACGATCTTGGCTGAAACCTTGCGTTATTCCTGGCCGCCTCTAGCCTCCCGACATGGCCTTTCTTTCAAGTCGCCGCAAGCGGGTACGCCTCGCCCCGGAACTCGACGACCAGGACCTGGGCAGGCTGCTGAAGTCCCTGCTGGCCACCACGAGGACCGGAACGATCGCGACGACGGACCTGTGCGCGGCGCAGATCACCCGGCTCCTCGACCAGGAACCGGGTGACTGGGACCGCCGGACGCACCGCCTGAGCACCCTGGCGGACTTCCTGGCCGACTCGCATCTGCCGCGGTCCTGGGCCACGCGCGAGCCACGCAACGCGAGCGCGCTCGTGCTGCACGCATGGACCCAGCTGGCACGCGCACGCTCGCAGGGGCGCCCGGACGACACCGGTGACGCCACGGACGCCTGTCTCCGGGCCGCCGACATCGTCCCGGAGGACCCCACTCCCTGGGTGGTGCTGCTGGGGCTGGCCCGCCTGCAACGCTGGGAGCAGTCCCAGGTGTTCGGCGTGTGGAACGAGGTGCTCGCGCGTGACCGCTGGAACCGCGAGGCCTACCTGAGCATGCTCGGTTATCTCACCCCCGAGGAAGCGGGCTCCCGCATCCAGGTCCTGGACTTCGTGGACGCCCTGTGCGCCCGCATGCCGGCCAATGCGCCCTGCGCGGTCACGGAACTCACCGCCCAGGTCCTGCAGTACCAGTCCGTCCTGGGCCGGGGCGGATTCGAAGCACTGGTGGCCCGGAACCACTGGTCCCAGGCGATGGCCGCCCAGGCACTCGACCGCGTTGCCGCGACCTGGGTGCAGCCGGGGTTCCTGCGCCATGCCAAGACGCTGGCCGACCTCAACGTCCTCGCCTACGCGCTGATGGCCGCCGACCGGCGCCACGAGGCCCGTCCGGTGTTCGAGGCCATCGGCGGCGCCGTCACCGGGTGGCCCTGGCACGCCGGCGGCGACCCTGTGTCCGAGTTCGACCAGGCACAGCGGAGGGCCACCGCAGGGCAGTGAACCGACGCCCGCCGCACCGCCAAGTCCTCGGCGTCGCAACCCAACCGGGTCGGGCCACACCGTGGCACGATGGTGGTGAGCATCACCTACTGAGGGGGTGTGGGGCATGGCCACATCGGAAACGGCACCTTCCTCAGGAACCCACCACCCCGGGCTGCGGCGCGAGATCGGCTTCATCGGGCTCATCTGGGCCTCGGAGGGGTCGATCATCGGATCCGGGTGGCTGTTCGGTGCTCAGACGGCACTGGCCGCGGCCGGCCCCGCGGCGATCATCTCCTGGGCCATCGGTGGCCTCGCCATCCTGATCCTGGCGCTGGTGCACGCCGAACTCGGCGGCATGTATCCGGTCTCCGGCGGCACCGCCCGCTTCCCGCACTACGCCTTCGGCGGCGCCGCCGGGGCCTCATTCGGCTGGTTCTCCTGGCTGCAGGCGGCCACCGTTGCGCCCATCGAGGTGCTGGCGATGATCACCTACGCCCAGCACTACTCCTGGGCGAGCGGCTGGGAGAAGATCCAGGGCGGCGAGCACGTCCTGACCCCGGCCGGCATCGCCGTCGCCGTCGGTCTGATGGCGGTCATCACGGCCATCAACTTCCTGAGCATCCGTCTGCTGGCCCGCACCAACAGCGCGGCCACATGGTGGAAGGTCGGCGTCCCGCTGCTGACGATCTTCGTGCTGGCCGTCGCCCAGTTCCACACCGGCAACTTCACCGCGGCCGACGGATTCAACCCCTACGGGGCCAAGGGCATCCTGTCCGCCGTCTCCACCAGCGGCATCATCTTCGCCCTGCTCGGCTTCGAACAGGCGGACCAACTCGCCGGCGAGAGCTCCAACCCCAAGCGCGACATCCCGCGCGCCGTGATCGGATCCATCGTCCTCGGCATCATCATCTACATCCTGCTGCAGGTGAGCTTCCTCGCCGCCCTGCCCGCGTCCCAGATAGGCAGCCACTGGGCCACCTCCGCGTTCACCGCCCTGAGCGGACCGTTCGCCCAGGTCGCCACGCTCATCGGCCTCGGCTGGCTGGCGACGATCCTCTACCTGGACGCCGTGATCTCGCCGGCCGGTACCGGTCTGATCTACATCACCGGCTCCTCCCGGGTCTCGTACGGTCTCAGCCGCAACGGCTACGTGCCCACCGCGTTCGAGGCCACCAACCGGCGCGGCGTCCCATGGGTCGGCCTGATCACCGCGTTCGTCATCGGCTGCATCTGCTTCCTGCCCTTCCCGAGTTGGCGCTCCCTGGTCGGGCTGATCACCAGCGCCAGCGTGCTCATGTACGCCGGTGCCCCGCTGTCCTTCGGCGTGTTCCGCAACCGGCTGCCCGACGCCCACCGCCCCTACCGGCTGCCCGGCGGCAGCTGGATGTCGCCGCTGGCCTTCGTCGTGGCCAACCTGCTGATCCTGTGGTCCGGGTGGGACACCGACTGGAAGCTCGGCGTCGCCATCCTCATCGGCTACGTCATCCTGATCGCCAACCGCGTGTTCAAGATGAACCCGATCACGCCCCAGCTCGACCTGCGCGCCGCGCAGTGGCTGCCCGTCTACCTCGTCGGCATGGGCCTCATCGTCTACCTCAGCGACTTCGGGCCCCTCAAGCACCCCTGGTTCCCGCTCTGGTGGGACATCGGCGTGGTCGCCGTGTTCAGCCTCCTCGTCTACTACTGGGCCCTGGCGGTCGCCCTGCCGACCGAGAAGATCCAGCACATGGTCGACCAGGTCGTCGTCCCGGAGGAGGAGACCATCCTCTGACCGTCCGGCACCGAAGGCGCTGACGGTTCACACCCCATGGCTCGGCCGTGCGCCGCAGCTCGCTTCATGCCCGGCCGTGTGCCTCCTGCGAGCGGCGCGAGAGCGAGTCGATGACCACCGCGGCGAACAGCACCCCGCCCGTGATCACGAGCTGCGCGGCGGTGGGCGTGTCCGTGAGCGCCATGCCCGACGCGATCGACTGGATGACCAGGATGCCGAGCACCGCGGACCACGTCGTGCCGCGCCCCCCGAACAGGCTGGTGCCGCCGATCACGGCGGCCGCGATGGCGTTGAGCAGCAGCACCCCCGAGCCTGAACCCTGGCTCACCGAGGTGATGCGCGAGGCCAGGAACAGGCCGCCCAGCGCGGCCATGGTGCCCGATATCGCGAGCACCGCGGTCTGTACCCGCAGCACGCTGAGACTGGCCCGCCGGGCCGCTTCGACCCCGCCACCCAGGGCGTAGACCTGCCGTCCGTAGTGCGTGCGCCGGAGCAGGATGTCGAGGCCGGCCACCACCACGAGGAAGATCAGCAGGGCGAGCGGCAGACCCTGGAACTGATTGAGCACATACGCGGCGGCGAAGGTGATCACCGCCAGTACCGCCGTACGTGCCGCGACGCTCCGGACCGAGCGGTACGGCATGCCGACGGCCCTGCGGCGCCGTCGGTCCAGGTGGAACCCGAGGAAGACCATGGCCGTGCCGAGGGCCGCCAGGCCGTAGGCGGCGGCGTCGTTGGTGAAGTAGTAGCTGGTCAGCTTGGCGACGAGCCCGTTCTCGTCGAGGTTGACGGTGCCGCTCGTCCCGAGGACGGCGAGCATGACGCCGTTCCAGGTCAGCAGCCCGGCGAGGGTGACGACGAACGCCGGGACCCGGACCTTGGCGAAGGAGAAGCCCTGGATGGTCCCCGCCACGGTCCCGGAGAGCAGCGCGAGGATGAGCGCCAGCCATTCCGGCATGCCCCGGTTCACGTTCAGGACGGCGAACACCGCCGCCGCGAGGCCGCTGATCGAGCCCACCGACAGGTCGAGTTCACCGAGGAGCAGCACGAAGACGATGCCGACCGCGATCAGACCCGTACCCACGATGTCCACGCTGAGATTGGACAGGTTCCGGGGGGAGAGGAAGTTCTGGTTGAGGGACTGGAAGATGATCCAGACCAGGACCAGGACCAGGATGACGGGGAGCGAACCCAGTTCGCCGGCACGCAGCTTGTGGCGGACGACGGCGGCACCGCGCTCCATGGCCCGGGTGACCGCCCGCATGGGGTGCGGCCGGGTGGCCTCGGCGGTGGGTGCGGAGGATTCGGTTCGCGTGTGGTCCGCCATGTCGTGCATCCCTTTCACCACCCCGACTCCTGGTGAGCCATCCGGCGGGGCACGTTCTCCGTGGCACCGGTGATGGAGGAGATGATCTGTTCCTGAGACGCGGTGTTCACGTCGTAGAACCCGTTGTTGCGCCCCAGCCGCAGCACGGCGGCCCGGTCCGCGAGGGCTTTGACGTCTCCCAGGTTGTGGCTGATGAGCAGCACGCCCAGACCGCGGTCGCGCAGCCGGTCCACGAGGTCCAGGACCTCGGCGGTCTGCTCGATCCCCAGCGCGGCGGTCGGTTCGTCCAGCAGCAGGACCCGCGGTTCACCGAGGAGGGAGCGCGCGATGGCGACGGTCTGCCGCTGGCCGCTGGACAGGGAGACGACGGGGCCGCGCAGATCGGGGATGCCCCGGGTCAGCCGTTCCAGCAGGCGTCTGCTGCGGCGTTCCATCTCCACCTCGTCGAGGAATCCGAACCTGCGGATCTCCCGGCCGAGGAAGAGATTGCCGACGACGTCGAGGTTCCCGCACAGCGCCAGGTCCTGGTAGACGGTGGCGATACCCAGGGCTCGGGCGTCATGGGGACGTCTGATGTTGACAGGGCGGCCCTCCCACTCGATGGTGCCCCTGTCCGCGGGGGCGACGCCGGACATCACTTTGACCAGGGTGGACTTGCCGGCCCCGTTGTCGCCCATGAGAGCGAGGACCTGGCCGGCGTGGATCTCCAGCTCGATGTCGGTCAGGACATCCACGACACCGAAGCGCTTGCACACGCCGTGGAGCGCCAGCAAGGGGGGAGCCGGCACGAGAACCATCTCCTTCCCGGGGCACGGCTACGGTCGGGGAACCGCGCTGTCAGGTGAGCCCGGCCTTCTTGCAGGCGGCCGCGAGCCGGGGGGTGCAGATCTGCCGGACCGAGTACACGCCGTCCTTCACCAGGGTGTTCTTGATGTTGGAGGCGATCACGGACACGGGGGTGAGCATGACGGCCGGCACCTCCGTCCCGCTGCGGGTCCTCACCTTGCTCGTGGCGATCCGGTCGAGGCTGTCACCGCGGGCCGCGGCCACGGCCATGGCGGCGGCGGAGGAGGCCTCGGGTGTGAACGGCTTGTAGACCGTCTCGTACTGATCACCCTTGACGATACGGCGCACGGCGGCAAGTTCGGCGTCCTGGCCGGTGACGGGGGGCAGCGGGTGGACCTTGTTCGCCTTGAGCGCGGAGATGCTCCCGCCGGCGAGGCCGTCGTTGGCGGCGTAGACCCCCTGGATGTCGTCGGCGCCGAGTGCGGCGATGGCGCCGCTCATGTTCATGTTGGCCACCTCGGGCCGCCACTGGAGCGTGTCGTACGACTTGCCGATCTTCACCTTCCCTCTGAGCACCGACAGAGCGCCCTCCTTGAACGCCACGGCGTTGGGGTCGGCGAGATCGCCGTTCATCATGACGATCTGGCCGCCGTGCGCCTTGTCGCCCATGGCCTGCAACAGCGATCGGCCCTGGAGCCTGCCGACCTCCTTTCCGTCGAAGGAGACGTACCCCGAGATCGGGCCTTCGGCGAGCCGGTCGTAGGCGATGACCGGGATGCCCGCCTCATGCGCCTTCTGGACCGAGGGGCGCATCGACCTGGCGTCCACGGGCACGAGCAGGATGGCGTCGACCCCCTCGGTGATCATCGAGTCCATCTGCTCCTGCTGGATGGCCACGTCGTTCTTGGCGTTGGCGTGCTCGATCACGCAGTCGTGGCACAGGTCCTTGATCGTCTTCTCGAGCAGGGGCCGGTCCTGGGTCTCCCAGCGCGCGGTGGTGGCGTCCGGCAGCAGGACACCGATCTTCGGCGAGTTTCCGCTGGCCGAGGCTTTCCCGGCGTCCGTTCCGCAGGCCGCTACGGCAAACATCGCCGAGACGACGGCCATCGCCATGGCCGCGTTCCCCATGAAGGTCTTCATCGGAGAGACCTCTCTGAACGGGCTGGCCGCGAGGACGACCACGTCGTCAGTGTGACACCGGCCGCAGTGATCTGCGAACCCGGCCGGCACGCCGTCGACCTGTCCGGTTCGTCCGCATATGCGATTCTTGTCTAAGGCCCTCATCACACCCTGTCGGCACCTCGGCCTGGACGGGAGGTGGGTGCGGACATGCCTCATGACGGCAGTGCCCGGGCCGGTGTCGCACAGCTGCGGGCAACCGACGCCGACCCCGCCGGTACCGGCCCGCCGCCGGTGCCCGAGGCCACCGCGAGTGTGCGCGTACTGACGTACGCCGGAGCGGCGCTTGCAGCGGTCTACGTGCTCGGTGCCGGGTCGGAAGAGCTTCTGCTGGTGGAGACCGCCGGCCGGCCCGCTTCCGAGTACGGGCTGCCCGAGCGCCTGGTCCTCTCCGGTGGCTCACCCGCGGCCCAGGCCCTGCGCACCGGCCGTCCCCTGTGGCTGAATCCCACGGCACTCGCCTCCTTCTCCGACGGCGGCCCGACCGCGCCGCGCGCCGAGACGTCGCTGGGCGCACTGCCGCTGCGCGCGGAGGGCCGGCGGCTGGGCTGCCTCGTCGCCGTGGGCATGTGCCCGGACGGCTTCGAGCCCGAGCAGCAGCGCTTCCTGGAGGGGTACGCCGACGCGGTCGCAGGCCGGCTCAAGACGTCGGTCGGGGGCACCACGCCCGCTCCGCTGGGTCCCGCGCTGCGGCAGCTGCGTGTGGGCTCCTTCGCCCTGGTGCCGGACACCGGCCTGATCGATGCGGACGAGGCCCTCCTCGATCTGGTCGGCATCACGCCGGACGAGTTCGACGGCAAGGCGGACACCCTGCTCGCACACACCCTCCCGGAGGACATGCACGCACTGATGTCGGTCCTGGAGCCGTCCGCCCATGCGCTCGGTGGCCGGGTGCTGGAGTTCCGGGTCCGCCGCCCCACCGGTGAGATGCGCTGGCTGAGCCTGAGCTGCCGGGTGCTCCCCGGCGGCGACGACCGGCCCGACCAGGTGCTGGGTGTGGTGACGGCGACCTCGGTCCTGCCCCGGAGCACCGACGACGTCTCCAGGATCCAGTGGCTGACCGCCGCACTCGACGACGCCACCACGGTCGCCGACGTCAGCCAGGTGGTGGTCACCGCCCTACGGGAGCCGCTCGGCGCCGACCGCGTCGCGCTCGCCGAGCTGCAGGACGACCGGCTCATGGTCACCGTGCTCGACCCGCCGGAGCCCGGCGCCTGGCCCGAGGCGTGGCGCACCGAGTGGCGCTCGCAGTGGCCCGACGCACCCGTCAGCGCGCTGCCCACCCTGCGGCTGGCGCTGCGGGACGGGCGCATGGACCTGTGGCCCGCCGGCACAGCCCTCGAACCCGGACTCAACGGCATCGGTCCCGGAGGTCTCGCCGTCCTGCCGCTGCCCGCCAAGGGCCGGCCGGCGGGCCTGTGCCTGATCGGCTGGGACCGGCCGCACGAGTTCGCCCCCGAGGAACGCTCCCTGCTGACCGCCACCGCGGCGCTGGTCGGGCAGGCCCTCAAGCGTGCCCACGCACACGACGCCGAGCAGGAACTCGCCACGATGCTGCAGCGCAGCCTGCTGCCCCGGCGCCTGCCCGAACTGTCCGGCGGGACGGCCGTCGCCCGTTATCTGCCGGCCCGGCGCGGGCTGCAGGTGGGCGGCGACTGGTACGACGTCATCGCCCTCTCCGAGGACCGGGTGGCACTGGTCATCGGAGACGTGCAGGGGCACAGCGCAGGCGCGGCGACGATCATGGGGCAGATGCGCACCGCGGTCAGGGCGTACGCGGTGGAGGGCCACCCGCCCGACGTGGTCGTCTCCCACGCCAACCGGCTGCTCGTCGGCATGGAGACCGACCTGTTCGCCACCTGCTGCTACGCCGAACTGGACATGGAGCAGGGCAACACCCTGTTCGTCCGCGCCGGACATCTCGCACCGCTGGTACGGCATCCCGACGGCAGCACCGAGGAGGTGCAGGTCGAGGGCTCGCTCCCGCTGGGCATCTCCGCGGAGGCGGAGTTCCCCATGACGTCGGTCGCACTGGCCCCCGGCACGCTGCTCGCCCTGGTCACCGACGGTCTGGTCGAGGCCGCCGACCTGCCCCTGGACGAGGGCATGCTGCGCACCCGCGCCGCGCTCGCCGCCGCCGACCCCTCGGACCCGGGCCGGGTGGCCGACGAGCTGCTCGGTGACGTCGGCCGCCGTGAGGACGACGTGGCGCTGTTGCTGCTGCGCTACGACGGCATGAAGACCCGGCCGATACGGGCCGGTTGGGCGGTGTGGCGGCTGCCGGACGCCGTCATGCACGCCCGCCGTTTCACCTCGCGCACGCTGCGCCGCTGGCACATCGAGCAGGTCGCCGACTCGGTGCTGCTGGTCGTCTCCGAACTCGTCACCAACGCCCTGGTGCACACCCAGGGGACGGTCCACGTCGACCTGACGCTCCGCGGGGACCGGGTGCGGGTCTGTGTGAGCGACTCCTCCCCACGCTCGCCCGCCAAGCCGGTGATCGTGGACTGGGAGTCGACCGGCGGCCGCGGTCTGATGCTGGTGGAGGCGATGTCGGAGTCGTTCGGCTCGATGCCGGTCGCCAGCGGCAAGCAGGTGTGGAGCGAGATCGTCGTACCGCCGCCCGATCCGGATCGCCCGCGCCCCGGGCTCTGGACGGACCAGGAGGATCTGCCGTGAGAGCCCGAATCCGGCACGTCGTCGCGGTGCTCGTCGCACCGCTCCTGGCGCTGCCCGTGGCCGCCTGCACGGGCAAGGACAAGACGGGCGCGGACGGTTTCACCGTCGGCGTGCTGCTCCCGAGCCGCACACTGCCTCGCTGGGAGACCTTCGACAAGCCGCTGATCGAGAAGCGGCTGAAGAGTCTGTGTCCCCGGTGCGACCTGGAGTACGCCAACGCGGACAACGACGTGACGAGACAGCAACAACAGATGAACTCCATGGTCCTGAAGGGGGTCAGGGTCCTGATCATCGATGCCACGGACACCAAGGCGCTCCGCTCCTCGATCCAGCAGGCGCACGCGTCGGGCGTCCCGGTCGTCGCCTACGACCGGCTGGCCGAGGGGCCGATCTCGGGCTACGTCACTTTCGACGGCGCGAAGGTCGGCAAGCTGCAGGCCGAGGCACTCCTCAAGGCCATGGGCGACAAGGCGAACGGCGGCAACGTCGTCATGATGAACGGTGATCCGACCAACCCGAACGCGGCATGGTTCAGGGCGGGGGCGCTGTCCGTCCTTACCGGCAAGGTGAACATCCGCCGGTCGTACGACACACCGGGCTGGAGCACGGACACCGCCCACAACAACATGTCCGCCGCCATCGCCGCCCTGGGCCCGGGGCGGATCGACGGCGTCCTCGCGGCCAACGACTCGCTGGCGGCCGGTGTCATCTCCGCCCTCAAGAGCGCTCAGGTGCGCAAACTCCCTCCCGTCACCGGCCAGGACGCCGACCTCGAAGCCGTACAGCGCATCATCAAGGGCGAACAGCTCATGACGGTCTACAAGCCCTTCCCGTCGGAAGCCGGGGAGGCCGCCGCCATGGCCGTGGCCCTCGGGCGCGGCAAGAGTGTGCGCGACATCGCCACGACGACGGTCGACAGCCCCACCACCAAGAACATCCCGACCGTCCTGCTCACTCCCAAGGCAGTGACCGTCGCCGACATCCGGCGCACCCTCATCAAGGACCGCCTCTACACCATCGAGCAGCTCTGCACCCCGGCGCTCCGCCGCGCATGCGACAAGGCCGGCCTGGGAACAGAGGGCTGACCGCTCCCTCGGCCTCGTCCCGCATCCGACGGTGTTCGCGGCGCCGCGCGCAGCGGCGAACTGCCCGGCGCACATGTGATGTTCACCCGCGCAGACTTGGTCAGTTGATTGTAAAGAACCTTGACAGTCAATTGGTCTAGTCCAACTATGGACCCGGTTCGACCTCACGCACATCCGTCCTCGCGGTCTTCCCGCTGTCCCCGCCTGCTCACTTCGCCATGGGAGCGTCAATGCGACGAACCGGTCCTGTTCATGCGCTGCTGTCCGGCATGACCGCAACTTCCCTGTCGGCCATGCTGGTTGTCCTCGGGGGAGGCGGCGCACACGCCTCGTCGCAGCTGTCCCCGCACCACGCCCGGCCCATGCCCGCACACGTGGCGGCCCCGTACCTGGAGACGTGGACCGGCGAGAGTCCGTCGGCGCTCGCCACGGAGTCGGGCAACAAGTACCTCACGATGGCCTTCCTCCAGACGCCCGCCGCGGGCTCCTGCGCGACGTACTGGAACGGCGACACGACCCAGCCGATCTCCCCGTCGGTCTTCGGCGCCGACATCGCCGCGATCCAGGCCCGCGGCGGCAATGTCATCCCCTCCTTCGGCGGCTACGGTGCCGACACCACCGGCACCGAACTCGCCGACAGCTGCACGAGCGTCGACGCGATCGCCGCGGTGTACGAGAGCCTCGTCAGGACCTACGGCATCACCCGCATCGACCTCGATGTGGAGGCCGACTCCATCACCGACACCGCCGGTGTCGACCGCCGCAACAAGGCCGTCGCCAGAGCCGAACGCTGGGCCGAACGCACCGGCCACAGCCTGCAGTTCTCCTACACCCTGCCGACGACGACCACCGGCCTCGCGCCCAGCGGCGTGGCCCTGCTGCAGAACGCCGTCGACAACCACGCCCGGGTGGACGTCGTGAACATCATGACGTTCGACTACTACGACGGCGCCACCCATGACATGGCGGCCGACACCGAGACCGCCGCCGCCGGCCTGTACGGCCAACTGGCCGCCCTCCACCCGAAGAAGAGCCCGGCCAAGCTGTGGGGCATGGTCGGCGTCACCGAGATGCCCGGGGTCGACGACTACGGCGCCGAGGAGACCTTCACCACGCAGAACGCGGCCACGGTCGAGAGGTGGGCCGAGGCCAAGGGGATCGACACCCTCTCCTTCTGGGCCCTGCAACGCGACAACGGCGGCTGCGTGGGCACCGCCGGCGCCAACTCCTGCTCCGGAATCGCCCAGGACACCTGGCAGTTCAGCCACACCTTCGAACCGTTCACCCGGGGCCACCACGTCCACTGACGACCGGTCCGCAGGGCGTCGGCCGAGCCGCCCCGACCGGCTCGGTGCCTCCGGGTACATGACCTGGGGGCACCGGACCGGCGCGATCACGCCCTGCGCTGCTGTCGGATCGGCTCTCCCACCCGGTGCATGTGTGCCAGGGCCTCGCGGTAGGACCGGATCAGCCCCGTCTCGTGGTACGGCACCCCGATCTCGGCGCAGTACTCCCGCACGATCACCTGAGCCCGCCGCAGGTGGACCGTGGGCATGCTCGGGAACAGATGGTGCTCGATCTGGTAGTTGAGCCCACCCAGCATCACGTCCGTGAACCGGCCGCCGCGCACGTTGCGGGACGTCAGCACCTGGCGGCGCAGGAAGTCGAGCCGCTGCGGACCGGTGATCGTGGGCATGCCCTTGTGATTGGGGGCGAAGGTACAGCCCAGGTAGACGCCGAACAGACACTGGTTCACGGCGAGGAACGCCACCGCCTTCCCCGGTGAGAGCACCAGGAACAGGGCGGTGAGCAGACCCGCGATGTGCAGCAGGAGCAGAGCCGCCTCGAGCCGCCGGTTCCTCATGGACGGCGAGCGCAGCGCCCGCAGGCTCGCGACGTGCAGATTGAAGCCCTCCAGAGTCAGCAGCGGGAAGAACAGCAGCGCCTGGTGACCACCGAGGAGACGGGCCACGCCGCTGCTCGCGCGGGCCTGCTCGGTGGACCACACCAGGATGTCCGGGGCGACATCGGGGTCCAGCTCCTCATGATTGGGATTGGCGTGGTGGCGGGTGTGCTTGTTCATCCACCAGCCGTAACTCATGCCTATGCCGAGGTTGCCGAACAGCCGTCCCCAGATCTCGCTGTGCCGGCGCCGCCGGAAGACCTGCCGGTGTGCCAGGTCGTGCGCCACCAGGGCGACCTGCCCGAACATCACGGCCAGGAACGCGGCCACGGCCAGTTGCCACCAGGTGTCGCCGAGCGCGAAGAAGGCTCCCCAGCCCGCGACGAACAGCCCGACCACGAGACCGAGCCGTACCGTGTAGTAACCGGGGCGCCGCTTCAGCAGACCGGCTTCGCCTATGCGCTGGGACAGTCTCGCGAAGTCGCTGCCGGCGCCGGGGTCGGGCGTGCCGGCACACGCGTCGGCGGCCCGGGTCGCCACGGAGGCATCAGGGGAAATCGTCATGCCGAAAATTCTGGGGACGGCCCACGGCCCGAAGAAGCCTGCCAGCCACCCGGTGGATACGAGGGCTGCCCCACCCGGCCTCCGGGGGTTTTCCCCCGTACGCGCCGCCACCCCGGCTCCTGCAGCGGCGAGCGGCTGATCACCGACCGCGCGTGTGCACCTCTACATGGCGTGCTGTCTGCTTCATCCCGTTAAGATGCATTTTGTGATCAGGTCGGGACGGCTCCAGCGTCGCCCTCCACTGGGCGGCCGACGGGACCCCGTGATGCTGTCACCGGTGATCCTGACGCTCCTCATCGCCGGCCTGGCCTTCGCCACACCGAGGGAGATCGCCTTCAGCCGCCTCCTGCCCGCAGCACCCGCCCTCGCGGCCGCGTTGTGGACCGTCGTGCCGACGATCCTGCTGGGGGCGTTCTGCCTGCTGATCATGATCGGGCTCAGCCTCGTCTACTCCGACCTGGGGACGCCGTACACGGGTGCCGCGATCGTCGCGGTCACCTTGGCGGCCGCCTACGCCAGCCATCTGCGACTCGAACGCGAGGAGATGCTCTTCCAGGTCCGGCTCGTCGCGGACGCGGCCCAGAAAGTGCTGCTCCGCCCGCTGCCGCGCCGTATCCAGGACGTCGAGATCGAGTCGCTGTACCTGGCGGCCCAGGAGCAGGCCCGGATCGGCGGCGACTTCTACGAGGCGGCCGACACCCCGTACGGGGTCCGGCTCCTCATCGGTGACGTGCGCGGCAAGGGACTGCAGGCGGTGGGAGCGGCCTCGGCGGTGATCAACTGCTTCAGGGAGAACGCGTACGACCAGCCCGACCTGAGGAGCATCATCCGCCGCCTGGAAGCCAGCATCGCCCGGCACAGCCTCGCCTCCCCCGCCCCGGACCAGCCCGAGCACTTCGCCACCGCGCTGATCGCCGAGATCCCGTACGGCGGCGGGCAGGTCAGAATTCTCAACTGCGGGCACCCGCCACCCCTGCTCGTGCAGCGCGGGGAGGTCCACGTCCTCGAGTCGAGCATGCCCTCGCCGCCCCTCAACCTCGCGACGCTCCTCGACGAGCACTACATCGGCGACCACTACATCGTTGACACCGTCAACTTCTCCGACGGCGACCAGCTGCTTCTCTACACGGACGGCGTAACGGAGACCAGGGACCGCGACGGCACGTTCTTCCCCCTGCCGGACTGGATGCGGAAGCTCGGCCCGGCGCCGCCCCGTGAGCTGCTGGACCGGCTTCACCGGGATCTGCTCCACTACAGCGGCGGACGGCTCGACGACGACATCGCGGCCCTCGCCGTACGCTGCCGGACCCCACCGGGCGAGGAGCGGCCCGCGTAGAACGGACGCTGCCGCGGTGTTAGAAAAGGGGCATGAGCGGACGCTCCCGCCGGCCACGGGGGAGAACGGCGCCGCCGCACGGCCCGGGGCGGTCGTCCGATCCGCCCCGCCGTACCCGTCGTGGCCGCACCGGCCCCTGGCCGTCGCACGGACGACGCCTTTGGCCGTCCCTGAGTGTGCGCACGCTCGCCGCGCAGGTCTTCCTGCTGCAGGCCCTCATCATGCTGCTGCTGGTCGCGGTGGCCGCGGCCGCACTGGTGGTGCAGGGGCGGTACGACGCCGAGCGCAACGCCAAGGACCGTTCACTGGCCGCGGCGGAGGCGTTCGCGCACGCACCCGGCACGGTACTCGCGCTGCAGTCACCGGATCCGTCGGCACGGCTGCAGGCTCCGGCGGAGCGGGCGATGCTGGGATCCGGCGTCGACTTCGTCACCGTCCTGGATGAACGCGGGGTCCGGCTCACCGACCCCGACCCCGCCCTGATCGGCACGAAGGCACAGGGCGTCGGCCGAGCCGCCGCGGGGGAGACGTTCACGGAGACCTTCCACGGCCGGCCGACCGACGCCGTGCGCGCGGTCGTCCCCGTGACGGATGCGAGCAGACGCGTGATCGGCATGGTCAGCGCCGGCATCCAGTACGAGACCCTGGGCCACGTGCTGAGCCAGCAGCTTCCACTGCTGCTCGGCGCGGCGGCGGGGGCACTCGTTCTCGCGACCGGCGGTGCGGCTCTCGTCAGCAGGCGGCTGCTGCGGCAGACCCACGGACTCGGCCCCGCCGAGATGACCCAGATGTACGAGCACCACGACGCCGTGCTGCACGCCGTGCGCGAGGGAGTCGTCATCGTCGGCGGTGACGGGCGACTGCTGCTCGCCAACGACGAGGCGCACCGGCTGCTGGACCTGCCCGAGGACGCCGACCAGCGGCACGTGACGGACCTGGGGCTGGGGTCCGGCCTGAGGCGCCTGCTGGCGTCGGGCGAGGCCGTCTCCGACGAGGTGATGCCGGCCGGGGACCGGCTGCTGGCGGTGAACACGCGGCACATCGCACCGTACGACGGCGCGCAGGGCCTGGTGGCCACCTTCCGGGACACCACGGAGCTGAGAGCCCTGTCCGGGCAGGCCGAGGTGGCGCGGGGCCGGCTGTCGTTCCTGTACGAGGCCGGCACGCGGATCGGCACCACACTCGACGTACGGCGCACGGCCGAGGAGCTCTCGGAGGTGGCGGTCCCGCGCATGGCCGACGTCGTCACCGTGGAGCTCCTCGAGTCCGTGCTGCGCGGCGAGGAACCCACCGGTGCCGTACTGCGCATGCGGCGCACCGCGCTCAGCGAATCACGGGCCGGACATCCGTTGCAGCCGGTGGGAGACCTGATCCGGTTCGTGGTGGCGGACACACCGATGGTGGCCGCGCTGCAGCGCGGCAAGGCCGTCCTGGTGCGCGACCTGCACACCGCCCAGGACTGGCGGGCCCAGGATCCGGAAGGAGCACGACGGGCCCTCGAGTACGGCATCCACTCACTGGTCACGGTCCCTCTGCGGGCCCGGGGGACCGTCCTCGGCATGGCCAACTTCTGGCGCGGCGCCGGCTCCGCCCGGTTCGAGGAGGAGGACGTCGCCGTGGCCGAGGAACTGGTCGCCCGGGCGGCCGTCGCGATCGACAACGCGCGCCGGTACGCCCGCGAGCACGCCATGGCCGTGACACTCCAGCGCAGCCTGCTGCCCCTGGACCTGCCGCACCAGGACGCACTGGAGATCGCCTCCCGCTACCTGCCGGCGCAGTCCGGTGTGGGCGGCGACTGGTTCGACGTCATCCCCCTGCCCGGCTTCCGGGTGGCGCTGACCGTCGGCGACGTCGTCGGGCACGGGCTGCACGCCGCCGTGACCATGGCACGCCTGCGGACCGCCGTGCTGAACTTCTCCTCCCTGGATCTGGCCCCGGACGAACTGCTGAGCCGTCTCGACGAGATGGTGACCCGGCTGGACACCCAGACGGCGAACGCCGACGACGACCGTGCACCGCTCACCGGCGCCACCTGCCTCTACGCCATCTACGACCCGGTCGGCGGGCGCTGCACCGTCGCCCGGGCCGGCCACCTCGCACCGGCCGTGGTCGACGAACACGGCACGGTCACCATGCCCGCCCTCCCCCTGTCGCCGCCCCTGGGGGTGGGTGGACACCCCTTCGAGGCAGGCGAGCTGGCCCTGTCGGAGGGCAGCCGGCTGGTCCTGTTCACGGACGGCCTGATCGAGAACCGGTCCCGGGACGTCGACGAGGGCCTGGGCCTGCTCCGCTCGACCATCGCCCACGCGGACCGGACACCTGAGGAGACCTGCCGCGCCCTCATGGAGGCACTGCTGCCCGAGAAACCGGGTGATGACGTGGCGCTGCTCGTCGCCCGGACCCGGCTGCTCGACCCGTCCCAGGTCGCGACCTGGGACGTGCCCTCCGACACGCAGGCCGTGTCCCGGGTGCGTACGGACGTCAGCCGCCGCCTGGACGACTGGGGACTGCAGGAGTCGGCGTTCGGCACGGAACTGATCCTCAGCGAGCTCCTCACCAACGCGATCCGGTACGGCGCTCCGCCCGTGCGGGTCAGGATCCTGCTGGGCAGCACCCTGGTCTGCGAGGTGTCGGACGGCAGCAACACCTCACCCCGGCTGCGGCGTGCGGCCACCACCGACGAAGGCGGCCGCGGCCTGTTCCTGGTCTCCCAGTTCGCGGACCGCTGGGGCACCCGCTACGCGGCGCAGGGCAAGGTCATCTGGGCCGAGCAGACCCTGAACCACAGCCGGGAACCGGACCCGGCGGCCCTGTTCGACGCCGTGGCGTGGTGATCGCGACCTTCGCCGCCTGCCCCCGTCCCGCGTTCCGTACGGCCGACAACACACCCCCGCCCAGGTCATTGCAGGATCATGAACAATCCTCATCTTTCTGTGGACTCCTCGGCACGGCGCTCCTATGGTCGCCGTCGGCGCGACCACTGTCGTACGCACCCGAGGAGCCGCATGTCCCGCAGGAGACTCAGCCGTGCCCTGGCCGTCGCCCTCACCCTGGCGGCGGCCGCGGCCGTCACCGGTCCCCGGCCCGCGCAGGCCGAGCCGATACCCAGGGCCCCCGGCCACCGGCTGGTCGATGCCTACGAAGGCGCCCCCGCCGCCGCCCGGCCCCTTCCCGGCAAGCAGCCTCCACAGCACCCGTTTCTCGCGGCCAACGGCCGCAGCGGCATGCACGCCGATGCCTGGGGCAGCGCCACCTACCCGTGGAACGGTCCGCTCGGCAGGCAACCCCAGGTCAGCAGCGAACGGATGGCGCTGCTCGGTGGCGAGTGCGCCAACGTCACGTTCGACCGGGAGAGCCGCATCGTCACCGTCTGCGGGACCTTCACGGGCTTTCTGGTCAAGCTGCTCGACCCGCGCACTCTCGCGACGCTGGCCGAGTACAAGCTGCCGCAACGGCCGTCCACCGTCGAGGCGATCACCCGTCTCGACTTCTCCCGGATCTTCAAGGACACGTCCGGCGGCGCCTACTCCTACCTCGACGACCAGGACCGGCTGGTGCTCGCGGACTCCCGCCAGCACCTCCTGCGCCTGACGTACCGACAGGCCCCGGACGGAACCTGGAGCTTCAGCGTCACCGACGACTGGGACCTCGGCGGTCACGTACCCCACGACTGCGTCACCTGGGCCAATCTGCACCCCAGCGGCGAATGCGACCCGGTCACGTCCGTCGTGCCGGACTGGACCGGCCGCATCTGGTGGGTCACCCGGCAGGGCCGTGTCGGCACCGTCGACCCCGCCACCGGCACCATCCGGTCCGTCCAGCTCGCCGGCGAGGAGATCCAGAACTCCTTCTCGGCCGCCGAGGACGGCGTCGCCATCGTCTCCGACCACGCTCTGTACGACTTCCGCGCCTCGGCCGACGGCACACCCGAGGTGGTCTGGCGGCAGACCTACGACCGCGGAACCGGGACCAAACCCGGCTCCGTCAACCAGGGCTCCGGTACCACACCGGACATCTTCGGCGAGGACGGAAAGTACGTCGCCATCACCGACAACGCCGACGACCGCATGCACGTCCTCGTCTACCGGCGGGGCGCCGACGTCCCCGTCGGCCGCCGCCTGGTCTGCGAGATCCCCGTCTTCGGGTCCGGTGCCTCCACCACGGACAACTCGCTGATCAGCTGGGGCGACAGCCTCGTGGTCGAGAACAACTACGGCTACGAGAACATCAGCTCGCTCACCTTCGGACGCAGCGTCGTCGGCGGAGTCACCCGCATCGACGTCCGCAAGGACGGCAGCGGCTGCGACACCGTGTGGGAGAGCGCCGAACGCTCACCCTCCACGGTGCCCAAGCTGTCCAGCGCCAACGGCCTGCTGTATCTGTACACCAAGGACCCGAACCCGCTGGGCGTCGACGCCTGGTACCTGACCGCCGTCGACTTCCGCACCGGCGAGACCCGCTTCAAGCAGCTGGTGGGTACCGGCATCGACTACGACAACAACTGGGCCCCGATCACCCTCGGCCCCGACGGCACCGCCTACGTCGGAGTGTTCAACGGCCTCACCGCCGTCCACGACACCAACTGAGGTACAGCTGAAATGTCTTGACGGAGACTCGGCTCCAGGAAGCCGGGCGGAGACCACACAGGCTCCATCCACCCGCTTCCTGAGCCGAGTTGAGCGATGGGAATTCCGATCCGTCGCCGCCGGACCATTGACTCCACGAACACATATTGGTTGAGTGGCTCATCCACTGAGCCACTCGGGAGGACGGCGTGGAGGCACTGCCCCGCGAGACCATCGTCGATGTTCTGGAGAGCCGACTGCGTGAGGACATCCTCACCGGGCGCCACCCGGCAGGCAGCTACCTGCCCCCCGAGCGCACGCTCGCCGACGGTTACGGCGTCACCCGCACCACCCTCAAGCACGCCTTCGGCCGCCTGATGCAGGCCGGACTGCTGGAGACCCGGCACGGCGTCGGCACCCGAGTGCGGGACTACCTGCGCCTGGGTGGAGCGGACCTGCTGCCCATGCTCGTACGGCACAGCCCCGACTGGATCGGCGAGGTCTTCGAAGTGCGGCGCAGCATCGGCGCGTTGATCGCCGAGCGGGCCGCGGCACGGGCGACCGACCGGCAGCGAGCCGAACTGCGCGCGTTGCTGGCGGTCGTGGGGGACGCGGCGGACACCGATGCCGTACAGCTCGCGGACATCGAGGTCCACCGCGCCCTGGCCCGCGCCACCGGCAACCGCGTCTACGTCCTGCTGACCAACACCCTCTTCAACGCCTATCTGCCGGTGCGCGCCGCACTCAGGGGCCCGTTCACGGACGCCGGGGCGGCCCGCGGACGCCTGGAGCCGGTGGTCGAGGCGGTGGCGTGCGGCGACGGGACCGCCGCCCGGCGGGCGGCCGAGCAGTACCTGACGGCAACCGAGCGGATCATGCTGGAGGGCCTCGCATGACCGGGCGGACGACCTCACGCGCCACAACGAACACCGCCTCGCCCGCTCGTGGCACCGCCTTCCGCGAGACGATGCTCGGCACGCTGCGACTCGACGACGAGGACCGGGAACGCCGGGTCCGCCTCGATCTGACCGTCTCGGCCGAGCGCCTTCTCCGCCTCCTCAGTACGACCGAGGCCCGCGCCACCGGCCGGATACGGATCGCGGGCTGGGCCGACGACCCCTGTGCCGAGGGAGAGTTGGAGATCTCCCCGCTGGCGCGACGCCGTATCCGCTACCGCATCACCTTCACCGCCGAAGGCCGCCGGCTCATCCTCGACGGCTGGAAGTCCGTCACCCCGCGCAGGCCCGTGGCCTCGATGACCGTCCTGCCGTACACCCTCCATGAGGACGGCGTAAGAATCGGCACCGGCACCCTCCGCTTCCCCCTCGGCACACAACTCCTCCCTTTCCTGGCCAGTTTCCGCTTCCCACGGCACCAGGATCCCGACGCGTTCCTCGCGCCCCGCTGGCGCGGTGAGCGGGGCCGTACGGAGGTCTGGTACTCGACCGTCACCGATCCGGCCACCGGCAGCGGACTGTGGCTCCACCACGAACTGACCGCGCCGGCCGACGGATCCGAGCCGTACGCGCACGGGTGGGCCGCGGTCTTCCCCAAGGACGGACCCGTGCGGCACGCCCGCTTCGGCCCCGCCAAGTGGACTCCCGACGACGCCGGCTTCAGCGCCGACGGGGTCGAAGTCCGGCCCGGACACCTGTCCGGAGCGGCCGAGGGCGGCGCCCTGCGCTGGGACCTGACCGAACACCCCACGGACGAACCGCTGTTCACCTTCCCCCACTGGTCCTGGCGCCGGCCCCTGCTTCCCGCCGCCCAGATGCTCCCCGCGGCCAGGGCCACCTACGACGGCACCTTCACGTACGACGACACCACGCTGACCCTCACCGCCGCCCCGGGCGCCTCCGCCCGCATCTACGGCCATGGCAATGCCCGCCGCTGGGCCTGGCTGCACGCCGACCTCGGCGGGGGAGACGTCCTGGAGATCGTCGCCGCCGTCTCCATGCGCCCGGGCCTGCGCAGGCTTCCCCCCATGGTCTTCCTCCGGCTGCGCCGGCAGGGCAGCACCTGGCCGCGCCGCCCCGAGCGGCCGGCCGCCGGCTGGGCCGGAGCGGGGCGTTTCCGCGCCGGCATCGCCCTGCCCACCTGGACGGTCACCGGCCGCGCCGGCCTGCGCAGGATCCGCGTCGAGGTCACCCAGCGAGCGGACCGTACCCTCGCCCTCGACTACACCGACCCCGACGGCCAGCACGCGACGTGCCACAACAGCGAACGCGCCGACGCGCACGTCCTGCTGGAACGGTGGTGGTTCGGCGGCTGGCGGACCGAGGCCGAGTGGACGCTGGAGGGCACGGCCCACGCGGAGGTGGGCACACGATGACGCTCACCGGCCTCGTGTCCGCCCTGATCGCCGACGACGGCACAGCCGACTGGCCCCGTCGTGTCCCCGCCAGGCTGGAGACGGTCCTCACCACGATGCCGCTCGCCGCGCGGGCCGGCCTACGGGCGGCAGCGCGCGGCGTGGACGCCTACGCCGTGACACGCACAGGACGCACGCTCGGCGCACTCACCCCGCCCGATCGGGAATCCGTGCTCGCCGAACTGGCCGCACGGCCCGCACTTCTCCCACTCCTCGACGTACTGAAGGTGCCCGTCCTCCTGGCCGCCGGGACCGAGCGGATGCTCCAGGACGGTCCCGCGCCGCGCGGCCTCACCCGCCAGGATCCACCGCTCGACCTGACACCCGCGCCCGCCTGGCCCGCGCGCTCCACCGCCGACGCAGTCGTCATCGGTTCGGGCGCGGGCGGGGCGATGGCAGCACGGACGCTGGCCCTGGCCGGGCTGGACGTCGTCGTCCTGGAGGAGGGGCAGCACCACTCCACCGAGTCGTTCGGCCGACGCACGCCACTGGACCGATTCACCGACCTCTACCGTGACGGCGGGGCCACCGTCGCCGTCGGCAGCCCACCGCTGCTGCTGCCCACGGGCCGCGCCGTCGGCGGCACCACGGTCGTCAACTCCGGTACCTGCTACCGCACTCCGGGCCACGTCCTGGCCCGCTGGAGCAAGGACTTCGGATTCACGCCCGCCGACGGATTCGACCGCTGTCTGGACGAGGCCGAGCACACCCTGCGGGTGGCCACCCAACCCGTCGACGTCCTCGGCAACAACGGCCGCATCGCGCTCGACGGAGCGCGCGAGCTCGGCTGGCAGGCCGCACCGCTGCGCCGCAACGCGTCCGGCTGCCAGGGCTCCTGCCAGTGTGTGGTGGGGTGTCCCACCGGCGCCAAACAGAGCGTCCAGCTGTCCGTGCTGCCCGCGGCCTGCGCCGCGGGAGCGCGTATCGTCACCGGAGCCCGAGCCGAGCGCATCCTCGTCGACACGGACCGGCCCGGAGGCCCGCGCACGGCAGGGGTACGCGCACGCTTCGGTGAGAGCGGCGCCTTCGAGATCCTCGCGCCCCTGGTCGTCGTTGCCGCGGGCGCGCTGCAGTCCCCACCACTCCTGCGCCGCTCCGGCCTGGGCCGGCACCCCCGCCTCGGCCGCAACCTCAGCGTCCACCCGGCCACGAGCGTCGCCGGACGCTTCGCCGAACCGGTCACCGCCTGGGAAGGCGTGCTGCAGAGCGTCGGAGTCGAGGAGCACCACGCGCAAGGCATCCTCATCGAGGCCACCGCCACGCCGCCCGGCATGGGCTCCTTCGTCCTCCCCGGGCTGGGTACCGAGCTGCGCCGCGAACTGGAGACCGCGGACCGGCTCGCCACACTCGGCGCGATGATCGCCGACCGCCCCTCCGGTCGCGTCCTCGGCCGCGACCGCACACTGATCCGCTACGACCTGGACCGCCGCGACGCGGGCCGCTTGCTGGGGGCCGTGCGCGCCATGGGAGAGCTGCTGTTCGCCGCAGGAGCCGAGGAAGTCCTCACCGGCATCCCCCGCACACCCCGAGCACACAGCCTCACGGAACTGGACACCGTGCTGGCGGGCACGAGCGCACGCCACCTCCACCTCTCGGCCTACCACCCCACCGGCACGGTGGCCGCAGGCGCGGACCCGCACCGCTTCCCGGCCGACCCGTGGGGCAGACTCCGAGGCGTACACGGAGTACTGCTCGCGGACGCCTCCGTGCTCCCCAGCTGCCCTCAGGTGAATCCCCAACTGAGCATCATGGCAGCGGCGTTGGCGATCTCGGAGGCGGCGGTCCATGCATGA
The DNA here is from genome assembly GCF_056434245.1 of Streptomyces sp. NPDC044064. Taxonomy (NCBI): domain Bacteria; kingdom Bacillati; phylum Actinomycetota; class Actinomycetes; order Kitasatosporales; family Streptomycetaceae; genus Streptomyces; species Streptomyces sp. NPDC044064. The sequence continues at coordinate 128,767 of NZ_JBWKFN010000017.1, read as the reverse complement.
GAAACAGGACCGCGAGGTGACTGTCGGCCGGTGAAGCATACGATCGGTACGTGACGATCAAGTACGAGTGGCGGGCCGACGTCGACAACGCCTCCCTGAACGAGCTGCACGCCGAAGGCTTCGGTCACCCGGTCGGTCGCATCGATTGGCGAGCGCGACTTGAACGCCACAGCCTCGGCTGGGTCTGTGCGTGGGAAGACGGCTCCCTGGTCGGCTTCGTCAACGTGGTCTGGGACGGCGGAACTCACGTCTTCATCCTGGACACGGTGGTCGCCCGGCGTTGCCGGGCACAAGGAGTTGGCGCCGGGCTCGTCGCGATCGCAGCCGAAGAAGCCCGTGCCGCAAAGTGCGCGTGGCTTCACGTCGACTTCGAGGACCACCTGCGTCCGTTCCACTTCGATGCCTGCGGCTTCCGAGAGACGACGGCCGGGCTGATCGCCCTCCAGCCCGGAGAGCGACTTGACCTTGCCCTCGAGGTCAAGGTCTAGCGTTCGTGGAGATGAGCGGCATGAAGATCGGCGAGCTGGCCAGACGCGCCGGCGTGACAATCAAAGCGGTGCGTTACTACGAATCGCTCGGGTTGATCACGCCGCGCCGGCTCGCCAACGGGTACCGGGACTACGACGAGGGCGACGTGCGGATGGTGCGCGAGATCCGGGCTCTCGGCAGCCTCGGCATCCCGGTCGAGCGCACGCGCCCGTTCCTGGAGTGTCTGGCGTCCGGACAGCAGCACGCCGACGACTGTCCGGCGTCGCTGGCCGGCTATCGCGAGGCCATCGACGAGCTGACCGAGCGGATCGAGGCCCTGGCCGGCCGCCGGGCCACCCTGATACGGCATCTGAGACGGGCCGCCCATCGCAACAGCAGCAGCCCGGCGCCCGACGACGGAGAGCACACCATGACCGACTTCCACCGCCTGCCCGCGAACCTGCCCGTCCCGGAGGACGACGGCGCGGCCGACCACCTTCGCGGCATGAAGGCGCCCCAGCTGGAACTGGTCGACACCACAGGCGAGACAGTTCGCCTCGACGCCCTTGGCCCAGGCCTCACGATCGTCTACGTGTACCCGCTCACGGGCCGCCCGGACACCGACCTCCCCGACGGCTGGGACTCCATCCCCGGAGCCCGTGGCTGCACCACCGAAGCCTGTGATTTCAGGGACCACCACCAAGAGCTTCTCGCGGCCGGTGCACGGCGGGTCTTCGGCCTGTCCAGCCAGGACACCGCCTATCAGCGCGAGGTCGTCGAACGGCTCCGCCTGCCGTTCGCCATGCTCTCCGATCCTCGGCTGAACCTGGCCGCGGCCCTCGGCCTGCCCACGTTCGACGTCGACGGGACGACGCTGTTCAAGCGGCTGACCCTCGTCATCCGGGACGGGGTGATCGAGCATGTCTTCTACCCGGTCTTCCCGCCCAACGTGCATGCCCAGCAGGTCCTGGCGTGGCTGCGCGACAACGCCGTGGCATGAACTTCCCTGTGTTCAGCGGGTGGTGAAGCTCGACCGGTGCCTTGCTGCCGGCGTAGAGCGAGTACAGGCCGGTGTAGCCGGCCAGCAGCGAGGTGACGACGGTGAGGATCTTGCCGCCGTCCTCGATCCGCTTGGCCGCTTCCTTCATCACGAAGAACGCGGCCTTGGAGTTGACCGCGAACATGCGGTCGTACTCCTCGGGCGTGACGTCGACGAGGGGCTTCTTGACGACCATCCCCGCCGTGTTGACGCTCGCGTGCGGCGAGCCGAAGCGGTTCACCACCTCGTCGAAGACCCGCTCGACCTGATCGGGCTGCGTCAGGTCGCCCTGCAGCGAGAACGCCTCGCCGCCCTGGGCCGTGATCTCGTCCACGACGGCCTGCGCCTTGGCAGCGGACGATTCACTGTTGTAGTGCACGGGCACCGGCGTCGGACAGGGTACGGCTGATCAGCGCACCGAGATTGCGGGATGCGCCGCCGACGAAGACGGGCTTGCCCTCCAGGGTGTTGGGCACAGCGGTAACCATGAGTCGTGACTCCTTGCGTGACGGGGGTATCGGGGCAGCTGTCAAGGAGGGGCCCGAACACGGCCTAGTGCTCTGAGCGGGAAGGTTCGCCGGGTTGGCGGTTGGAGCGGTTGGATGGGCGGTGACGTCCGGTCCGACCGCTGGAGGTGTGGTGGCTGAGCCTGTGCGGGTGCGCAGACTGACCGACCAGGAGGGGCAGAAGCTGCAGCAGATGGTGCGCCGATGCAGTACCAGTTCGGTGCGCTATCGCCGGGCGATGATGCTGCTCGCGTCCGCCGGCGGGAACCGTGTCCCGGTGAGTGCTCAGCTGGTCCAGGCCGACGAGGACACGGTGCGGGAGGTGTTCCACCGGTTCAACGAGATCGGCCTGGCCTGTCTGGACCCTCGATGGGCGGGAGGCCGTCCCGGCCTGCTCACCCCTGACGACGAGGACTTCGTCGTCCAGACGGCCACCACCCGCCCCATCAAGCTCGGCCAGCCCTTCACCCGTTGGTCGATCCGCAAACTCGCCGCCTACCTGCGCCGCGTGCACGGACGCGTCATCCGCATCGGCCGTGAAGCGTTACGGTGCCTGCTGTTGCGCCGCGGCATCACCTTCCAGCACACCAAGACATGGAAGGAGTCGCCCGACTCCGAGCGCGACGCCAAGCTCGACCGCATCGAGCACATCCTGGAGCACTTCCCGGACCGGGTCTTCGCCTTCGACGAGTTCGGGCCCCTGGGGATCCGGCCCACCGCAGGCTCCTGCTGGGCGAAGCAGGGAAAGCCCAACCGCCTGCCGGCGGCCTACCGCCGCACCCACGGCGTCACCTACTTCCACGGCTGCTACTCCGTCGGCGACGACCGGCTGTGGGGCGTCAACCGCCGCCGCAAAGGCACCGCCAACAGTCTGGCCGCGCTGAAGTCGATCCGTGCCGCCCGGCCCGACGGCGCCCCGATCTACATCATCCTGGACAACCTCTCCGCCCACACCGGCACGGACATCCGCCGCTGGGCGAAGAAGAACAAGGTCGAGCTGTGTTTCACCCCGACCTATACGTCCTGGGCCAACCCGATCGAGGCGCACTTCGGCCCGCTGCGGCAGTTCACCCTGGCGAATTCGAACCACCGCAGCCATCCCGCGCAGACCCAGGCCCTGCACCGCTACCTGCGCTGGCGCAACGCCAACGCCCGTCACCCCGACGTCCTCGCCGCGCAACGCAAGGAGCGCGCCCGCATCCGCAGCGAGAAGGGCATCCGCTGGGGTGGACGCCCCCTCGCCGCCGCAGCCTGAGCACGTGGGGGATCCCGTCTTGCCCGGATGTGGAGATCAGACAGCGGTCAGGCTCTTCGCCATGACCCGCTCCCTGGCCACGCCATCGGGCAGAAGATCGCCGGGCTCACCCGTGTCTGTGAAACCGTGCCGTTCATAGAGCGCGGTCGCCTTGCGGTTGTCCGGCATGACGGACAACCGCAGCGTCGTGGCACCGCGCTCCGCCGCCCACCGCTCGACCGCCTGGATCAGGTAGTCACCCACGCCCTTGCCCCGAGCCGTGGGGTTGACCCACATCGAGATCAACTCCACGTTCTCTGCTCCCTCGCCCGGCACTCCGCTGGCCATACCCACCGGGAGGCCGTCCAGGAGCGCGACGTAATCATGCGCGCCAGGAATCGACAGACGGGCACGCCAGCGTTCCTCTCGGTCGCCGGAACCCTGCCACTGGGCCAGCGTCGATCCGAATGCGTAGGGCGCCTCAGCAAGCGCGGCCAGTCGCAACTCCCGCCAAAGGGGCCAGTCGTCTGATTCCAAGGTGCGTAGTTCAAGCATGATCGAGACCCTGCCCGCCCGCCAAGGTGGTCAGCAAGTTGATTACAGCCATACAAACGAGGTCGTTCCGCCCTGCGGCCAGCCGAGACTGGGGAGCAGCGGGACTCGCGCATCCGCAGGCCACGAGACCTCGGTGAACCTATCCGGTCACGGCACTAGGTGCCATCAGGGCCCCCCGTCCCGAGGCGCTGCGCACGGCACTCTCGTCGGCGGCCAGCGCGGCGCGTACGGGCGGCTCCGGACCGCGCAGGGTCGCTTCCAACGCGGCCAGGGTCAGCTTGTCCACCCGCAGGGCGCGGGCCGCGGGATGCCGGCGCAGTCGCTCGACCAGCCCCGCTTCACCCAGCAGCAGCCCGGCCTGCGGACCGCCGAGCAGCTTGTCCCCGCTGGCCGTCACCAGCGCCGCCCCGGCGCGCAGCGCGGTGGCGGCGTCCGGCTCCCGGGGGGGGGGCAGCGGGTGCGGGCCGAGCAGACCGGAACCGATGTCCACCGCCACCGGGGGGCCCAGCGCCGCCAGCTCGGTCACGTCCGCCGCCGCTGTGAAACCGCTGATGCGGAAGTTGGACGCGTGGACCTTGAGCAGGAAGCCGGTGTCGGGGCCGATGGCCTCGGCGTAGTCCCGCGCGTGGGTGCGATTGGTGGTGCCGACCTCGCGCAGCCGTGCACCGGCGGAGGCCAGCAGCTCCGGAATGCGGAAGCCGTCGCCGATCTCGACCAGCTCGCCCCGGCTGATCACGATCTCCCGTCCTTGGGCCATCACCAGGGCGCACAGGAGCAGCGCGGCCGCGTTGTTGTTCACCACGTGCACCGCTCCGGCATCGGGCACGGCCTCGGCCAGCGCGGCGAGCACCCCGCGTCCGCGGCGGGCCCGGCGGCCTTCGCCAAGGTCGAACTCGACGTCCGTGCATCCGGCCGCGGCCGTCACGGCGTCCCGGGCGGCGACCGACAGCGGCGCGCGACCGAGATTGGTGTGCACCAGCACACCGGTGGCGTTGATCACCGGCCGCAGGCCGCAGACCCCTTCGGACAGCCGGCCGACCGCCGCCTCCACAACGTCCTCGGGAGCGATCTCTCCGGCCCGCGCGCGGCGCTGGGCCTCCTCGACGGCCGCCTTCACCAGAGGGCGCCCCAGCGTCCGGACGGCGGTGGCGATGCGCGGCTCGGCCAGGACGGCGTCGGTGCCGGGGATGCGGCGGCGCGGATCGCTCATGGCACCCCTTCCGCTCACCGAGCCTCTCCAGCGGGGCGTGGACGGCGGAGCGGACGGGAATCGAACCCGCCAACGGCAGCTCCTGCCGTTCAACGGTTTTGAAGACCGGGCCGGTCACCAGGCCGGACACGCCTCCACGCGCCACGCGGCCATCCTCGCAAAAGCCGTATACACGCGCTAACGGAACGCATCCGGAATCATGACCTGCATGACCTGCATGACCTCACCGACGGCGCCCGGCGCATCCGTCCGCCTCACCCAGTACGCGCACGGCGGCGGATGTGCCTGCAAGATCCCGCCGGGTGAGCTGGAGGAAGTACTGCGGGGCCTGGCGGCGGCCGTACCGGTCCGTGACCCCGAGGGCGAACTGCTGGTCGGCCTGGACGACGGCGACGACGCCTCCGTCGTACGGCTGCCGGACGGCACGGCGGTGCTGGCGACCACCGACTTCTTCACACCCGTGGTCGACGACCCCTACGACTGGGGCCGCATCGCCGCCGCGAACGCGCTGTCGGACGTGTACGCCACGGGCGGCCGGCCCCTTCTCGCGGTGAACCTGCTGGCCCGGCCACGGGATGTCCTCCCGCTCGACCTGGCCCGCGAGGTGCTGCGCGGTGGCCTGGACGTGGCCGCGGCCGCCGGCTGCCATGTCGCCGGCGGCCACAGCGTGGACGACCCCCAGCCCAAGTACGGCATGGCGGTCACCGGCCTGGTCGACCCGGCCCGCCTGCTGCGCAGCGACGCCGGAAAACCGGGTGTGCCGCTGTCCCTGACCAAGCCGCTCGGCATCGGCGTGCTGAACAGCAGGCACAAGGCAACCGGCGAGGTGTTCCCGGACGCGGTCGAGACCATGACACGACTCAACCGCGAGGCGGCCGAGGCGGCACTGGCCGCCGGGGTCACCTGCGCGACGGACGTCACCGGGTTCGGGCTGCTCGGCCACGCCTACAAGCTCGCCCGGGCGAGCGGGGTCACGGCACTGATCGACGCGAACGCCGTGCCCTACCTCGACGGCGCCCGGCAGGCGCTCAGGGAGGGGCACGTCAGCGGCGGCACCCGACGCAATCTCGCCTGGGTACGTCCCCACGCCGACCTGTCTGCGGTGAGCGGGGACGAGGCGCTGCTCCTGGCCGACGCACAGACCTCCGGCGGCCTGCTGGTGGCCGGCGAAATCCCCGGCGCTCCCGTCGTGGGCGAGCTGCTGCCGCGCGGCGAGCACGTCCTGGTGGTCCGCTGAACCCGGCCGCAAGGATGACGGCGCCGTGTCGATGTGTGCTCCCAGGGGCGGCAAGGCGGCGCCCGCCGACCCGGGCCCGGCCCCGGCCGGCGGACGCCGCCGCGGAAGAGCTACTGCCCCGGGTGCAGAACCACCTTGGTGTAGCCCTCGATGCGCTTGTCGAACTTGTCGTACGCCGTGGGCGCGTCTGCCAGGGGCAGCTCATGGGAGACGACGAAGCTCGGCCGGGCACGCCCCGAGATGATGAGGTCGCGCAGTTGCCGGTTGTAGCGCTTCACGTTGCACTGTCCGGTGCCCAGACGCAGCCCCTTCTCGAAGAGCTTGCCGATCGAGACCATGAGCTGGCCCTTCTTGGCCTGCTCGTCCGGTCCTCCCGGGTCGGCCGGCACGTAGAGGCCGGGTATGCCCAGCGCTCCGGTCGGCCGGACGGTCTGGATGATCGAGTTCAGCACGGCCGCGGGCTCCTCACGGTTCTCGCCCCTGGCCATGGCCTGGTAGCCGACCGCGTCTATGCCCTTGTCCGTGCCTTCGCCGTTCGTCTGCTCCTTGATCTGCTCGACCGGGTCGCCTTCGGCGAAGTTGATCGGTATGGCGCCGATCTCCTCGGCCTTCTGCAGCCGCTCGAGCACCCGGTCGACGACGAACACCCTCGACGCGCCGCGGATCATCGCCGAGTAGGCGGCCATGAGTCCGACGGGCCCGCCGCCGTACACCACGACGCTCTCACCCGGGGAGACCTGGGCGAGTTCGTTGCCGTGATAGCCGGTCGGGAAGATGTCGGCGAGCAGAATGAAATCGGTCTCGTTCGCGGTGCCTTCCGGCAACTTCAGGCAGTTGAAGTCGGCGTACGGTACGCGCAGGTATTCGGCCTGGCCCCCGGTCCATGGCCCCATCGCCACATAGCCGTAGGCGCCACCGGCGAACCCCGGATTCACGGTGAGGCAGAATCCGGTGTAGTCAGCCACACAGTTCTTGCAGAAACCGCAGGCGACATTGAAGGGCATGACCACACGGTCGCCCTTCTTCAGAGAGGTGATCCCCTCGCCGATCTCCTCGACGATCCCCATGTTCTCGTGACCGAAGACGATGCCGGGCTCGGCGGCGGTGCGACCCTCGTACATGTGCAGGTCAGAGCCGCAGATGGCGGTGGACGTCACCCGTACGATCGCCTCGTTCGGGTGCTGGAGTCGAGGCTTCTGGACCTCTTCCACCGCTACCTCGAACGGTCCCTTGTAGACGACAGCCTTCATATGACACCTCCGATGAGCCGTGCGTACTCGCTGTCGGAGGTCAAACAGCCGTCAACCGAACGTAGCCTGGTGCGAACGGGCAGTAGAAAGGTCGCGGCCGTTCGCCTCACGTGACCCAACTCTCATGCTCCCCCTGTAGAGGAACATGAAACGGGCCAGCTATTGTCAATTAAATTCCGATTTCAACCTTGCACCGAATGGGAGGACGAGGAAAGTGAATCAGCGTTGCGGGACCTTGCTCGTCCCGGTGCCCGGCATCTCGGGCACCATGTACCCGCCGGGAACGCCGGTCGCCATCACTGGTCGCGGCTCGTCCGTCGACGCCTTCGTGGACGGCGACTGGCTCCCCCTCGCCTGGTGGGAGTTCGCCGAGGGACTCTCCGAGGGCGTCCCGGACAGCTGACCCTGCCCCGGCTTGTGGACGTCCTCAAGCCGGGATGATCAGCCACAAAGACACGCCTCATGGCGTGTCGGCGGAAGCCCGGTAGGAGCTGGTCCGGTAACGGCTGCGGAACTCGGCAAGAAGCTCATCGGTCGCTTCGGCCCCGGCGCTCACGGCGGCGTGGACGTCACGGAAGTAGTTTTCGTAGCCGGCTGGGGTGTAGAGGCACAGAGCGCGAGCGAGGACCGGTCCCGCATTGCGGAAGCCGTGCGGGGTGCCGCGGGTCGCGGCCAGCAGATGCCCGGGACCGGCGGTCACCTCGCCGTCCCCGGTGTGAAGCGTCAACTCGCCTTCGAGGACGTAGAAGTACTCGTCGTGGCCTTCGTGTACGTGCGGCCTGGCACCGATGGTGCCAGGGGCGAGGCTGAACTCCTCGAAGGCGAAGTGCCCGCCCGTGTGCTCGCCGGTGAGCCGGAAGAAATGTGCGACCCCGGCGACGTCCACGAGTTCCCCGTCCTCGGGGCCGCGCAGCAGCGGACGGGCAGGAATCCGGGACTGATCATCGGTCATGGGGCCATTGTGGCCCAGGGGGTACTGCTTCCGGATCGCGCCCTGCCTCCGTGTGAGAGGCAGCAGGGAGCCGGCTGCTCCCGGGGGAGGCGCCGGCCCCCTGCAGGGCGCGACGGCTCAGCCCAGGCCGAGGCTGGAGAGCGCGGTCGTCCAGTCGGTGACGATGGCGTTCTGCGCGTCGTCGAGGCTGACCTGACCGGCGCAGACGGCCTTCTTCAGCTTGTTCTCGACGGTGTCCTTCTGGGCGGAGGTGCCGTCGCCGGAGTGCGGCTCGGGCCAGAGGTTCTCCTCACTCTTGGGCGCGCCGCCGAGTTCGAGCGGAACGAAGTGATCCTCCTCGTAGTCCGAGAGGCTGGTGTCGGAGTAGCCGTACTCGGCGATCTGCTTCTTCTTCAGCGCGTTGGTGTACGAGGTGGAGGGCCGTACGGTCGCGGTCCAGCCGGAGACGCAGATGGTCGAGTCGATGGTGTCCTGGGTGACGTCGGGGTTGAGGTCGCCGGGCGTACAGACCGGGTCGGGCAGGGGGAGGTAGGCCTGGCTGCAGCTCGCGGCGTGCGCGGAACCGGTGGTGACGGTGAGGCCCGCCCCGGCGAGGGCGAGGGTGGAGAGGCTGGTCACCAGGGCGCGCGGTATTCGGGACATGTGGGGTCTCCCGGTGTGGTGCCCGGCAGGATTCCGGGCGATCGTGAGCATGACAGCACCGGGATCGTCTATGCGAGTAGACCTCTTTGCCCGACCGAGGGCTCCCTTGGATGAACGTTTATCCGGCTGAGGTCGGCAAGGGGTGAAGTCTTGACGCTGCCTTGATGGCGGGCACGGGATGAGGGCTTCGGCGTACGTCCACGATGCGTGACAGCCCGTCAACTACCAGCTGCGACCTGCGTGAACGCCTGCTGAACGCACAGGGTTCCGAGGTGAGGTCTCACTCGGCCGGTCAGGCGCGGCAGCGCAGCATCTCCAGCGGCGGGTGTGCGAGGAGGTCCGCCCAGAAGTCCTCGCCGTACTCACGGATGCCGGCTTCGGACACCTGCAGCGGAATCCACTTCACGTCACTGAACCCCGCCGCCCGCAGACACCCCTCGTAGACCTCGCGGCGCGGGACCGCGGAGACGATGCTGATCGGCTGGGGGTCGAGGAGAGCCGTGACCCGCACCCGCGGCCCCGTCTCGGTCTCCTCACCGGTCGGCTCGCAGAGAAATCCGTACTTGTCCAGCGACGGGCAGTCGAAGCGGTAGTCGGGCTTCTGGGCGAACACGAAGAACTCTCCACCCGGCACCAGGCTCCGGTGGATGTTGCGGCACATCCGCTCCATCTCCGCCATGTCCGCAGCGTAGTTGAGGCACTGCACTGCCAGCGCCACGTCGAATCGCCGCTCAGGAGGCCGCAGTTCGGCCACGTCGCCGACCTCGTAACGGACGCCCAGCGGGTCACGCTGCTCGAACTCCCGCGCGACGGCGATCATCTCTGCGGAGATGTCGACACCGAAGACATCCGTGGCGCCGCGCCGTCGGAACTCCCTGCTGTAGAAGCCGGTGCCGCACGCCAGGTCGAGAACCGACTTGCCGCTCACGTCCCCGACCATGCCCAGGAAGCTCGGCACCTCCCCGTAACGTATCAGCGGCAGGGACTTGAACCCCTCGAACGCCTCGCCGATCTCGTCGTACTGCTGCACGCTCACGTGCTGCCCCCTCCTGTGCTGCACCCTGTACGTCGTCGCGCCGGCCCTCCGGATGCGGAGGCGCGCCGGGCCGCGGTCATGGCACAGAGTCTGCTCCGCCCTTGTCCGGCGGTCGTACTGGCAGATGGCACAAAGAAGTTGGCCGGGTGACCCTCCGATCACCCAACATCACGTCACACCGACCGGCAGGGGACGCTGTTGCTGTGCGTGCTGCTGGAGCAGGCCCGACCGCATCGCCGGACGCACTCGCACGAGTGCCCGGCTTGCCTCAGCTGCCGCCGATGCCCAGGGCGGTGAGCAGGACCAGGACGAGGGTCGCCACGGCGAACAGGCCGTGGGCCAACACGACCGGCAGCGGGAAGTGGCCTTCGGCAGGAGCGGCCCCATCCGCTCCCTGAGCCGCTGCGGCAGCTGGTGTCGGTCCGGCGGCGGCGCGGTCTCGGTAGACGGGGATCCAGCGGGCCAGCATCACGAATCCCAGCAGTGCGACGGGCAGCAGCAGAGCGAAAGAGGTCCAGGCCAGCGCAGTCCTGTCGGCCACGACATAGATGATCCACACCACCAGCCCGATCGCGGCCAGGGCGAAGTGCCCGAAGACGGCCGGTGCGGGCAGGTGACTGGTACCGGATTGCTGCTGCTGGATTCCACCCCGTCGGATCCAGGTGCCGAGCATGTAGAACCCGCCGAGGGCGGTGACCAGCCAGGCGATCAGTGCGGCGATGTCCATGGGGAACTCCTTGGAGATGGCCGTGTGGAAGGCGGCCGGGCGACACCGGCGGCCGTGGACGGTGCGCGGGCCGGTCACACGCCGGAGCCCGCGTTTCGCGCGCTGTGGCCAGGCGTGAATCCCTCGGCCTGGGTGCCCTCGTCGGCGACCCGCACGCCGTAGCGGTAGGCGAGCTTGCCGCCCAGGAAACCCGAGACGCCGAGGGCGGCCATGCTGAGCGCGGACAGGACGAGCTTGCCGACGCCGACACTCCCGCCGTCGCTGTAGGTGCCGTAGCGCCACAGGAAGTTGACGGCGTAGGCGGCGGTCACCGCCAGGTTCAGCGTCATGTGGACCAAGGCGGTGCGATGGGCCGGAGTGCCGGTCGGAATCGCGAACAGGTCGAGGAATCCGACCATGCCCGCCAACAGGGCTCCGATCACGCCTACGGCGATCAACCACTCCGAGCCCTGGGTCAGGAATCCGGGACGGCGCACGACATGGGAAGCGATGTCGAACACCAGGCTGGTCACCCAGGCGCCGATCGGCACCGTCACCAGGATCGGGTGGAACGGGTGGCCGTACGGGCCGGCGAGCGCGGCGCTGACCGGACGCTTCGCCTGAAACCGCGACTCGGTGGTCATCGCAACCTCCCACTAGTTTCACCAACAATTGTTGGTCTTATTCGGGTGGGGCGTCAAGGTGCGCAGCACAGGGCGTCAAAACTGCTCCTGTGCCCACCCATGTGGGAGTTACCGTGGTCTCGTGGCTTCTGACCCGACTCCGCAGTCCGACGCGGCCGAGACCGCCGACGGCAATGCGGCCGACACCGCTGCAGGCACCGCGATCGACTCCGTCAGCGTCCTGAGCGAGGACTCACGCCGGCGCATGTTCACCTTCATCCGGCGTGCCGGCCGCGCCGTCACCCGCGACGAGGCCGCCGCCAGCGTCGGTATCTCCCGCAAACTTGCCGCCTTCCACCTCGACAAACTCGTCGACGCCGGCCTGCTGCGCGCCCGCTACGAAACGCCCGGAGGGATCCGCAAGGTCGGCCGCCGGCCGAAGGTGTACGAGCCCACCGATGCCCAGATCACCGTGAGCATCCCGGACCGGCGCCACGAGTTCCTGGCGGAGCTGCTCCTCGATGCCGTCCTGACCGAGGAAGCGGGTGAAAACGCCGCGCAGGCGGCCGTACGGACCGCCGGGCAGCGCGGTCGGCGGATGGGCGAGGGGGGGGGGGGGGGGGGGCGGGCACAGCCGCTGGGGACCGAGCAAGAGGCGGGGACGGGGGGGGGGGGGGTCGCGCCGGGTGGCCGCGGGAGCATGCGGGGA
>NZ_JBWKFN010000017.1:111719-116590 GCF_056434245.1 Streptomyces sp. NPDC044064 | reverse complement strand
TTCCTGCCAGAGGAACAGGGAAAAAACCCCCCGATGCCTCCTGGCTTCCCCCTTGGGCAGTGTGGTCGGGGGGTGGGCGGGTTGTCCTGAGACCCCCCCCCCCCCCCCCCCCTGGGCCCCGAGCGCGGGCTGACCGCCTGCGAGGGCCTGCTCGACCGGTACGGCTATGAGCCCGTCCGGGAAACCCCCACCCGACTACGGCTGCGCAACTGCCCCTTCCACCCGCTGGCCGCGAAGGCTCCCGATCTGGTGTGCGGCATGAACCAGGCCTTCCTCAGCGGCTACCTCGACGGCCTGCAGGTCGGCGGAGTCCAGGCCGTACTGGCCCCCGAGCCCGGAGAATGCTGCGTACGGCTCGGTCCGAGCGACGCCGATCGCGATGATCGGCCCGCTCAGGGCTGAAGACGCGTCCTCGTCACTCACTATTCCTCGGTACAGCAACCGTCCCCGGCCACGGAACCCCCACCGGTCTCCAGACGGCAGAAGCAGGACGCCTCGATCGGCACGTCCGCCATCGCCGCGGCGATCTTCAGCTGCTGGGCCACGATCAGCGCCTCTCCCTGCTTGCCGAGCCGGACGAGGCATTCGTGGAGGCCGTGCAGGGCCCAGACGTTGCCCGGGTGCTGCAGCGGGCGCGGCAGGGTGTCGTCGAGTCCGAGGTCGGCGCGGTACACGGCCTCGGCATCCGCGACCAGGCCCTGCTCCAGAAGCAGTGCGCCGTATGCGTGCCGGGTGGGTTGCATCCACCCCCATGGCTCGTCGTACGGGAGGCCGTCGTCCAGTTCGATCGACCGGCGCAGTGCCGCGAACGCCGTTTCGTGCTTTCCCTTGCGGTAGGCGAGCTCTCCGTCCAGCATCTGTGCGGCGATCGCCAGAATGTCCGTGCAGGTGTTGTTGAACAGCGTTCGTGTCTGCGGGACCCGTGCGGCCGCCTCGCGGAAGAGTTCACGTTCCGCGTCCGCTTCGTCGATCCGGCCCGTGGCAGAGAGTGCGACTCCGCGCGCGTACCGCAGCATCGCCGTGGTCACGCAGTACAGCTGGGTGTCGGCAGGCATGGGCAGGCGCAGGACGTCATCCCAGCGGCCGAAGCGGATGAGCACGTGCACGCGCATCGCAAGGAAGCCCTCCAGCCAGTCCGCCATGGGCGGGCTGTCCACGCGCAGCAGTTCCTCGGGCACGGCCGCCTCGAGCCGGTCCGCCGTGTCCGTCGCGTCCTGGAAGCGGCCGAGGAACATCGCGCCGTAGATCTTGAAGTGGTAGTTGTGGCACCGGTACAGGGTGTAGAAGTTCATCGCCCCGGCCCGGGCGTGGAACTTCTCGTCGGCCGCGATCGCCTCGGCGTTGTCGGAGACCACGCGGCGGTAGTCGCCGCAGAGCACTTCCAGGTGGGACGGCATGTGCTGGAGATGTCCAGCGTCCGGCACCAGGCCCCGCAGCCGGTCGCCCACCGGCAGAGCGGCCTCGGGGGTCGGGGACATCTCCATCAGGTGGATGTACATGTGAAGCAGGCCTGGGTGCCGCGCGCCCGCCTCTGTGGCCATCGCCCGATCGAGTACCGCTTTGGCCTCGGTGGTCCGCGAACCAGGGGCCGGCCTGCCCGTGCTGATGTCCCACAGCTGCCAGGGTGTGAGGTTCATCAGGGCGTCGGCGTACAGGGTGGCCACGTCGAGATCGTCGGGCGCCAGTCGGTGCACGGAGCCCATGCTGTCGGCGTAGGCCGCGCTCCACACGGAACAGTCGTCGGCATCGGGGGACTGGGACCTTGGACAGCGAGCGTGCAATGCGTCGATGAGCGCCTGCTCGACCGGGCCGGCGCCGGCCGCCTTCGCGTGGGCGCGCTGTACGGCGGCGTGCGCTCGTTCCACGCTTCGCCCCAGGTCCTGCTCGTCGAAGGCCTCCCAGGGCTTGTTGTAATTGGGGCCGAGCGCGTAGGCCACGCCCCAGTCCGCCATGGCACAGTCGGGATCCGCCGAAGCAGCGGCCTCGAAGCAGCGGACCGCTTCCTCGTGATTGAAGGCGTACGTCCAGTTCAGCCCACGGTCGAACCACGTCTGTGCCTCGGCGGACGACGTCGTCACGCGCCGGCCGTGGCTGCCGAGGTCGTAGTACTGCATACGGGCTCCTCAAGGCTGTCGGCCGGCCGTCCCGGTTTCTGGGACGGCATGACGGTGGCCGGTGCGACGACCCTAGCGACGGACGGCGGCGATACCGCCCATTCATGCAGAAAAATACCCGGACGCGGTGTCCGGGCGGAAGTGTGCACTCCGGTACTGGCGGCGGCCCTGGGGGGCAGGTGCATGTGCGGCAGAAGGTGGCTTCTCGCAACAGTTCCCCGACGACCTCAGTACCAGAACGCTTTGACAACTGCCTTTCCGGCTGCAGCGGTGCGCTGATAGAAGCCACGGAGGTCGGCATGGTGCCGGACATAGATGTCCCTGACGTCCTCCTCGGCCCAGTCGAGACCGAACGTTCTGTGCAACTCGGGCCCCGTCGACTCCCAGAGGACGTCGAACGAGACGTCCGACAGAAAGGCCGATGCCTGCCGCGCCGCCTCCGGGCCCAGGTGGACGAAAGGCGGTTGCTCTTCGTCCCGGTGGTAGACGATGTCACCGCCGAAGACGGGCAGTTCCCACGCTCCTTCCTGCCCCTCGGCGAGGCCGCTTCCGGCCTCGTAGAGCCTGTGCACCGAACTGAAGTCCTTCTCGATGGACTCCGCAATCCCCGCGTCGAACTCCGCTCGATGGACGTCCCAGTCCCAGGCGGCCCCCATGAACTCCTCAAGCCAGCCGTAATCGAGCCGGACCCCGGAGCTCCGCACAGCGCGCAGATGCATGTGGAAACTCATGCCACCCCCCTCGTCACAAGCGACCCGACGAGCGCGGGCCGTCAAAGCCGGGAGCGTATCCCGTGGCACCGACACCGGGTGGGTGCTGCAACGTACGGGCGGCCAAGGCCTGTTCCGCAATCAATCTCCGGTGCTCTGCACCACGCCTCCAGCTACCCTCCGCTCATGGAGCAGGACCACCCCCTCGTCCGCGAAGTCTTCCCGGATCTCGTCACAGAGCTGATCTCTCTCCTGGAGACCGAAGGAGAACGCGAGCTGGCCATCTGTGCCTGGGATCTTCGTCTGGTCGAAGAGTGCGGCTGCGGCGACGAGTTCTGCCAGAGCTTCGGGACCGCACCCCATCCGCAGGGGCAGCCGTACGGCGCCGGCCACCGCTGCGTGCCGCTCCTGCCCTCGCGAGGCATGCTGTGCCTGGATGTCGTGGACGGCCGGATCATGTACGTCGAAGTCCTCGACCGGCCACCCATGCACCGCAGGGGTTCGCGACCGTGAGGAGGATCGGAGCGGCCGGTGGCAACGACGGGCCGCTCCTGGTTCCGGCTCGGTGACCCCTTCCCGTTCTCCGGCGACTGCGTCGGCCGGGTCATGGCGAACTCGGCGGTGCATTTCGTCCCCGACATCAACTGCTGGCAGGCCGGGCAGGTTCCGTCCCACGGCGTCCCGGGACGCGGCACGCGCCGTCCCGAGACGTCGCGGGACGATCCGGGACACGGGACGGTCCGAGGTGCGGGACGATCCGGGACACGGGACCGTTCGGAGGCGCGGGACGCTCCAGGGTGCGGGACGCGCTGTCCCGAGACGGCGTGGGACGGTCGGGGGAGCCCTACGGAGCGCGAACGGCCCATTACGCTCGCCACCGAATCGACCACAGTTTCCGGGGGAACCCATGTCAATCAACCATGCCCGCAAGGCAGTTGTGACCGCGGTCGCGGTCGGGGCGCTCACTCTGGCCAGTGCGGGCACCGCGTCCGCCGACGGCAATGTGACCTGGCACCATCGGCCGTCCGACAACTGCCTGGCCCTCGTCATCAACGGCGCAGGCCAGCCGTACGACGTGGGCATGAACGGGTGCGACGTCGGCTACGGCTGGTACGAGCAGTACAACAGCAACGACGACACCTGGCTGATGAAGCCGCAGGCCCAGTCCTGGCGCGGTTACTGCCTGACTGCCTACTCCAACGACGACGTGTACATGGAGCCCTGCCAGGCGAACAACGACTGGCAGCGCTGGTACGAGCGCTGGACCGGCTCCTCCTGGAAGCTCCAGCACAAGCAGACCGGTCGCTGGCTCGACAGCAACGGCAGGAGCGTCTACCTCGGCCCGGGGGGCTGGAACAACGACAACAAGTACCAGCTCTGGTACTGAGCCGTCGGTTCATTCCCGTACACCTTTCCGACCACGAACAACGACACACAGGGGGATTTCCCATGCGCATCAACACCGCCCGCATAGCCAAGGTTCTCGGGACCGCCGCGCTCGCACCGGTCCTGGCGCTGACCATGTCCACGGCGGCGCACGCCGACGGCGACGTGCACTGGGTGCACCGCGAGTCGGGCAACGCCCTGCAGATCAAGTGGGCCAACGACCACCCGGACGACGTCACGGTCGGCTGGGACTCGGACACCTTCACCCGGTGGCACGACGTGCAGCTGGGCGACGGCAGCTGGCTCGAGAAGAGCTCGGCGGACACCGGCTACTGTCTGACGGCCTACACCGACCACGACGCCTACATGGAGCCGTGCAGCGGCAACAACTACCAGCGCTGGGACGAGATCGGCGTCGGGGGCGGCAACTGGAAGCTGCGTAACCGGCAGACCCACGAGTGCCTCGACAGCAACGGCAACTCCGTCTACATGCACGAGTGCAACGACGGCAACAAGTACCAGCTCTGGTACTGAGCGCCGAAGCCCTGCCGAGGGGGGGGGGGGGGGGGGGTTTTTCCCCCCCCCCCCCCCCCTCGGGCTTGTCCTCGCGCATACAGGGTGCCGTGGGAAACCCGCAAACCTCCCCACGCCCCCTCCATCG
>NZ_JBWKFN010000017.1:0-111709 GCF_056434245.1 Streptomyces sp. NPDC044064 | reverse complement strand
ACGGCACTTTCTCCGAACCAACAGAACAAAACACGGGAAACACGCCCGAGCTGGGGTCCGGCCTCCCAACGCCTGTCCGGGGTGCTGCCACGGCCTTTTTTCCCCCCCCCCCCCCCCCCCTCGGCCGTGGTCCTCGGACCGGCAGTTGCCGCGGCACCCGTGCAGCCCTCCCGACGTCATGTCCCGTACCCCCTCATGACGGGATGGCAGGACGGACGTGCTCCTCCAGGAACGCCGAAACCGCCTCGACGAACGCTTCCGGGGCAGCGTGATGGATCAGGTGTCCAACCGGGATGGTGGCCGCTCGTGCGCCGGGAATGCGGCGAGCGAGCTCGGCGACCCCGTCCTGGGAAACATGGCTGCGTGGACCGCCGGCAAGTACGAGGGTCCTGGCGTTGATCCTGCTGAGCCGCCGCAGCCACCGCGGATCAGGCTCGTCGATCTGCCGCCGGACGGCCGGCACCATCTCCCAGTCGAAAGTCAGGGCGCCGTCCGGCCTGGTCGGGGTGGTCGGTTCCCGGGGACGCGGGACGGGAACGTCCTCCAGGACGAGCCGGCTCACCCGCTGCGGACAGTCCTGAGCGAGCAGATAGGCGACGACCCCGCCCATGGAGTGCCCGATCAGATCCACTGAGCCAAGTCCCATTGCGTCCAGGAACCCGAGCACATCGGCCTGCATGAGTTCGAGCGAATACTCTCCCGGCCAGTCGCTTCGGCCGTGACCGCGAAGATCGAGGGCGTACACCCGTCGGCTCCGGGCGAGGGCCGGAGCAACCGCCTCCCAGTCGGCGGCGTTCTCGCCCATCGCATGCAGCAGGACGAGCGGCGGAGCATCCGGCGGCCCCGACATCCGACAAGCCAGCCGAACCCCGCCGACGTCGACCACGCATCGATCAACCATGGCCGGAGGATAAGCGGTTGAGCCCTGCCGGAGGACCGGCGATCACCAGCGGCCGAACCCTCCATGGCCGGCCGGCGCACGATCCGTCGATGCCACGGGGAGTTCGCCGCGACGGGGCATGAACGACGGGGCAGCTCCCGAGGCCCCCCTGGTGCCGACTGTCGTTGATCAACATGTCAGGATTCGCGGGGCTGAACAACCGGCGCGATCATCTTGCCGGTTGAAGAGCGTCTGCGCTGGTCACCTCGGTGCGGCTCGTACGACCGCTCGTCAGCCCGTCCGGATCGGCAAGACAGGTAGGCACCGCCCATGACTGATGAGTGGTACGTCCTCATCGAAGAGGACACTCGACTGACAGAGCGCGTCGAAGGCGTGGAACTGAAGCTGCATCGCTGGATGCTGGTGGGTACTCACCACATCGAGGGCGATGAGGCACAGGCTGCGGCAGCCGCCGAGGACGCTGCCCTGCACTACGTGCCACAGGTTCTCGCCCGCCATGCCCGACCGGGAGACGAGCCAGCGAGGCATGCCCTCCTCACCTCGGACGGTGCCTGGGTGGTGCTGGTGAGGCAGCGGCACCGGGACTGCCACATACGAGTGACCACGGCGCGGCTCGTGCATTCACGGGAGGAGAAGGAAGCCCCGCCCAAAAGCCTGAAGGAGAAGTTCCGCAGCGCCTGGGACGGACCGTCGCCTGCCGGGAAGCCGTGGACGCCGCCCGGCAAGGCATGAGCGACGTATCCGGAGACGTGCCTGGCGGAGAGGGCAGGATTCGAACCTGCGTGGGCCTCGTGAGGCCCGACCTTGAGGCGTGCTCGCTGGTCCCCGATCAACCACTCCGGGCACCTCTCCCTGCTCCCGGCTTCGGGGTGACCCGCGCCGTTCACGTGAACAACATTGGCAGACCCCACTGACGCCGGCCTGACATGTCGTCCGCTGGAGACGGGCCATGTGCCGCTCGGCTGCGCTGTGGGCATGACTCACGTCGGGGTGGACCGGACTCCGGTGGTGACGGCGACCGGAACCTCCGGTTCCCTGAACCGTGGTCATACACGGGATGTACTGCCTGGTAACTTCTGCGGGTGATCAATTCCTCCCGCTTAAACCGTCTGGCACGCGTCACGCTGATATCCGCGCTCTCCCTGGCCGTGCTGCCCGCCGCACCCGCCACCGCCGCCGACTCGGCTACCCCTCATCTCGACGCCGTGGAAAGCGCGTTGCGTGAGGTCTCGCCCGGCCTCGAAGGGGACGTGTGGGAGCGGACGAGCGGCAACCGGCTCGACGCCGCGGACGGCGACCCCGCCGGCTGGCTGCTCCAGACGCCCGGCTGCTGGGGCGACGCGGACTGCAAGGACCGCGTCGGCACCAAGCGGCTGCTGGCGAAGATGACCGAGAACATCTCACGGGCGACGCGGACCGTCGACATCTCGACTCTCGCGCCCTTCCCGGACGGTGCCTTCCAGGACGCCATCGTCGCGGGCCTGAAGTCCTCCGTGGCCTCGGGCCACAAGCTCAAGGTCCGCGTCCTCGTCGGGGCCGCGCCCCTGTACCACATGAACGTGCTGCCCTCGAAGTACCGGGACGACCTGCGCAGCAAGCTCGGGCCGGCGGCCGACGCCGTCACGCTCAACGTCGCCTCGATGACCACGTCGAAGACCGCGCTCTCGTGGAACCACTCCAAGCTCCTTGTCGTGGACGGGGAGTCCGCGATCACCGGCGGCATCAACGACTGGAAGGGCGACTACCTCGACACCGCCCACCCGGTCACCGACGTCGACCTCGCCCTGACCGGCCCCGCCGCCGGCACGGCCGGCCGGTACCTGGACCAGCTGTGGAGCTGGACCTGCCGCAACCAGAGCAACATCGCCAGCGTCTGGTACGCCGCCTCCGGCGCAGGGGGCTGCATGGCGACCATGGAGCGGGACACGAACCAGCGGGCCGTCCCGGCCACCGGCGACGTACCGGTGATCGCCGTCGGCGGTCTCGGCGTGGGCATCAAGGACGCCGATCCCACCTCGGCCTGGCATCCGGCCCTGCCGTCCACGTCCGGCACCCGGTGCGGGGTAGGGCTGCACGACAACACCAACGCCGACCGCGACTACGACACGGTCAATCCCGAAGAGAGCGCGCTGCGTTCACTGATCTCCAGCGCGAGCAGCCACATCGAGATCTCGCAGCAGGACCTCAACGCGACCTGCCCGCCGCTGCCCCGGTACGACACCCGTGTCTACGACGCCCTCGCCGCGAAGCTCGCGGCAGGCATCAAGGTACGCATCGTCGTCAGCGACCCCGCCAACCGCGGCGCGGTCGGCAGCGGAGGCTACTCGCAGATCAAGTCCCTCTCCGAGATCAGCGACGTACTGCGCAGCAGGCTCACCCAGGTCACAGGTGACGAGCACAGCGCCACGGCGGCACTCTGCTCCAACCTGCAGCTCGCCTCCTTCCGCGGCTCCCCGAGCGCGAAGTGGGCCGACGGACACCCCTACGCCCAGCACCACAAGCTGGTCTCGGTGGACGGTTCCGCGTTCTACATCGGCTCGAAGAACCTCTACCCGGCGTGGTTGCAGGACTTCGGGTACATCGTGGAGAGCCCCGGCGCCGCCCAGCAGCTCGACACCCAGCTGCTGAGCCCGCAGTGGTCCTACTCCAAGGAGTCCGCCACGGTCGACTACGAGCGGGGGATCTGCCGGATCTGAAGTCCCGCTGTCCGCACGGGAGTCCGCGGACAGTCCGGACACTCACCCGCTCAAGGCCGTCTCGATCGGCCTGATCACCGAGCTGCGTGCTACTCGGCGATGCCCCGCGTGAGCAGGACCATCGTGACGAAGGTGCGGTACAGGCGGACGGGGTCGTCGTCGCTCAGGCGGACGGTGACTTCGTCCGCACGGACCACACCGTTGATCCAGGTCACCATCTCGGCAAGGTCGGCATTGCGGAAGCGGACGGTCAGAGTGGCCGGCAGAGTGATCGCGGGCAGTCGGGCGTCCGCCAGCCGCCGCACCGCGGCACCGGCGGCCTCCCTGATGACCTCACGAGCCTGCTCCGGGTGCAGGCTGTCGGCGGCGAAACGGGAGACCGACGTCTTCACCACCGCCGCCCGGACGCCGGGGCAGAACGGCTCGATCTGCGCGGCGGTGACGTCGTCGCCGGTGATCAGTACGACCGGTACCCGGTGCCCCAGCGCGACCAGGGCGTTGATCCCGGCCTCCCCGGTCGGCACACCGTTCAGCCGGACCTCGGCGATGGCACGCGGGTTGTAGGTGTGCGACAGCGTGGCCGGTGCGCCGGACATGGATCCGTGGTACGAGACGAAGAAGACCGCGTCGAACGACTCGTCGAGCCCCTGCATCATGTACAGCGGCTTGTGCCGGCCGGACAGGTAACGTGCCCGGTGCGCCAGGCGGTCCGGCCGCAGATTGGACATCGTCGAGTGCGAGTCGTTGACCAGGAACTGCTGGGCCCCGGCCGCCGCCGCGCCCTCGATCGCCGCGTTGACCTCCTGCTCCAGCAGCTCCCGGTAGTAGGCGTACTCGGAGCCCGCCGGCCGGCACTGGTCCCAGTCGACCACCCCCGCGGTGCCTTCCATGTCCGACGAGATGAAGACCTTCATCCGTGTGCTCCCCTCAACAGCCTTCGATTTCCCGGGCGTTCACGATCGGATCACCGCCCGCGGCCGGTCAAGACCGGCAGCTGGCCCCTGCGTCAGATGCTGCTGCGCAGGCTTCGGAAGAAGGCTCGGATGTCGCCGACGAGGAGGTCGGGCTCCTCCATCGCAGCGAAGTGGCCTCCTCGATCGAACTCCGTCCAGCGGACGATGTTGTTCGTGCGCTCGGCGATGTGACGCAGGACGATGAAGTTCTCGTGCGGGAAGGAGGCGAACGCGCTGGGAGTCGTGGAGGGCTCGGGTGGCTGTCCCCAATAGGGGGCGTGGGCGCGCTCGTAGTAGATCCGCGCGGAGGAACCGGCGGTCCCGGTCAGCCAGTACAGCATCACGTTGGTCAGGAGATGGTCTCGATCCACGGCATCCTCCGGCAGATCGGAGGAATCGGTCCACTCCTTGAACTTCTCGATGATCCACGCAAGCTGGCCGACGGGGGAGTCCGTGAGTGCGTAGGCGAGGGTCTGCGGGCGCGTGGACTGGATGTCGGCGTAGCCCTGCTGCTCACGGCTCCACGCCTGCATCCGCTCCCAGGAGGCTCGTGTGCGTTCCTGCTCCACGGGGCTGAGGGCGGCGAGCTCCGCCTCGGTCGGCTCGGCCGTCGCTCCCGCGCCGGGAATCATGTTGAGGTGGACCCCGATGACTTGGCCGGGGCGGATACGGCCCAGTTCACGGGAGACGGCTGATCCCCAGTCGCCGCCCTGGGCCCCGTAGCGGTGATGTCCCAGGCGCTGCATCAACTCGGCGAACGCGGCCGCGACACGGCGGTACTCCCACCCCGATTCGCGGGTGGGGCCGGAGAATCCGAAGCCGGGGATGCTCGGAAGGACCAGGTGGAAGGCATCGGCGGGGTCGGCGCCGTGCGCGCGGGGGTCGGTGAGAGGGCCCGCGATCCGCTCGAACTCGACGATGGAACCGGGCCAGCCGTGCGTGACGATCAGAGGCGTGGCATCCGGTTCCGGGGAGCGGATGTGCGCGAAGTGGATGTCCGCGCCGTCGATCGTGGTCATGAACTGCGGCCACTGGTTCAGGCGGGCCTCCGCCGCTCGCCAGTCGTACTCGTGCCGCCAGTAGTGCGCAAGCTCCCGCAGGTAGTCACGCGGAACGCCGTAGGCCCAGCCCGCGTTCGGCAGTTCGTCCGGCCATCGGGTCAGGTCAAGACGGTTCCGCAAGTCCTCCAGATCGCTCTCCGGGATCGCTATGCGGAAGGGACGGATCGCCTCGTTCTGTGGTGTCGTCATATCGGCGCAGCTTAGGCTCCTCTGCATTTCAAGATCGGCAATTTTTCGGGGCAGGGCGCGACGGACCCGTGCGTCGTTCTCCTCAGTGGCGGATCAGGCCCGTCCGCTTGACGGTCGCCAGCAGCGGGGTGGTGTCGATGGCGGTGACCCCGTCCAGGGGGCCGACGGAATCGGTGAGGAACGTGTACAGGGCGTCGAGGTCGGCGGCGGCGAGCGCGACGACCAGGTTGGCGGGGCCGGTGGTGGCGGCACAGAAGCGGACGTGAGGGTGGTTGCTCAGGGTCTGTGCTGTCCCCTGCAGTGCGCCGGGCCGCACGGCGATCCACAGCAGGGCTTCGGCGTGAGCGCCGAGCAGTGCGAGGTCGAGTTCGGTGGCAAGGCGGACGACCTTGCCGCGCACGAGGGCGTCGAGACGCCGACGGGCGGTGAGTGCGCTGGTGTCGGCGCGCCGGGCGAGGTCCGTGTAGGTGGCCCGCCCGTCTTCGCTCAGTGCCGTGATCAGCGCGGCGTCGATGTCGACGGGCGGGGGAGGCGTGGTGTGCGGGGTGAGGTCGGGGACGAGCTGGGCCAGTTCGTCGGGTGAGAGGAGTCCGGCGGTCCAGCGGAACGCGGTGGGGAAGACCCGTAGCAGGGTGTGGGAGGTCCAGGTGCCGACCGCCTCCGTGGCGGGCAGGTCGCGCAGCAACAGTGCGTTGCGGGCGTCGGGGCCGGCGAGGAAGAAGATCGTGGAGATCTCGTCACCGCCGCCGAGGATGTCGACCCAGACGGTGTCGTTGCGGCGGGCCAGCGCATGGGCGACCTGAAGGATCTTGTTGGGGCGGCAGCGGATACGCAGGGCGATGGGGATCAGGTGCGGGAAACACGCCGGGTTGCGCACGGCCGTGGCCCGCAGGGTGCCGTCGGCGTACAGGCGGGCGACGTGGCGTACGACGGTGCGCTCGGACAGGCCCAGACAGTGGGCCACCTCGCGCCAGGAGGCCCGCGGCGACGCAAGCAGGGCGGCCGCGATCCGACGGTCCGTTTCGTCGAGCGTCTGGCGCATGATCTGCATCATAAGGCGCGACCGTGACACATTCCCTGCGCTGCAAGCCACTGAATGTACATGGATCGGCTGAAGCGCCGTACAACGATCTGAGTCAGCGGACAGGGTGAGCGAGCTGAGCGGTTCACCGGCGGCCCCTGACCCGCTGCAGACGACAACGTTGAGATGGCGATGGGAGACGACGATGACTGAACGAGCAGCCGATCTGCTCATCCGGGCCGGCGCGGTGCACACGCTCGTGACCGGCATGGCCCCGCAGCGCGCACTGGCGGTACGGGGCGACCGCATCGCGGCCATGTCCCCCGACCCCAGCGGCCTCGACGACTGGGTGAGCCCGCGCACCACCGTCTACGACCTGCCCGGCGCCACCGTGCTGCCCGCCTTCGACGACACCCACACCCACCTGATCTTCGCCGCGCTCGGCGCGCACGACGTCCCCGTCCACCAGGCCCACACCATCCCCGAGTTCCTGGACCTGATCCGGCAGCGGGCCAGGACCACCCCCGAGGGCGAGTGGATCCGGACCACCACCAACTGGCAGGAACTCAACCTGGCCGAGCGGCGCCTGCCCACCGCGGCGGAACTGGACCGGGCCACCGACCGGCACCCGGTCCTGGTCAAGCGCGGCGGCCACAACGACGTCGTCAACACCTACGCGCTGCGCCTCGCAGGCATCACCGAGGACACCCCCGTACCGCCGGGCGGTGTGATCGGCCGAGACGCCGACGGCCATCTCAACGGACGCCTCATCGACAACGCCATGCCCCTGGTGGAGCGCCTGCTCCCTGCCCCCGACCGGGCCCGGCGCATCGAAGGACTGCGCCTGGCCGGCGGTCAGTACGCCGCCACCGGCATCGGCACCGTGCGCGACTGCGCGGTCACCCCCGACGACTACGCCGTACTGCTGGCCGCCCGTGAGGCGGGGGCCCTGAGCACCCGGGTACGGGCCCTGATCTCGGCACTCGGCCTGACCGGCAAGGCACAGGTGGAGGACCTGCTCGACACCATGGAGGACTGGCGCGACGGCTCCGACCCGTGGCTGCGGGTGTGGGGAGTGAAGTTCGGGCTCGACGGCGGCCTGGAGGCCGGGGCCACCGAGGAGCCGTACGCCTGTGACCACGCCTTCTCCGGAACGCTGACCTGGGATCCCGACGCGCTGGTCGAGGCGGTCGAGGCCGTGGTGCGGCGCGGCCGGCGGGTCGGCACGCACGCCTACGGCGACCGCGCGGTCCGCATCCTCCTGGACGTCTACGAACGCGTCCTTCAGCGCAACCCCGGCCTGCCCGCCGGCACGCTGGTGATGGAGCACGGCGGCCTGGCCGGCCCCGAACAGCGCGCCCGCGCCGTCGCCCTGGGCATTCCCGTCACCATCCAGCAGCCGCTGCTCCACGACACCGCCGAGGTGGAGGAGGGCTTCTGGGGCCCGGAACGCGTCGCCCGGCTCTTCCCCGCCCGGGGCTGGCTCGACCTGGGCGCCCAGGTCAGCGCCGGATCGGACTTCCCGGTCGGCCGGTTCGGCGCCATGCGTTCCGTCTGGGGCATGACGACCCGGCAGACCGTGATCGGCGTCAAGGGCCCCGAACACGCCATCACCTACGACGAAGCCCTCACCCTGCACACCACCCAGGCCGCCCGACTGCACGGCGAGGAGGACCTGCGCGGCACCCTCACCCCCGGCCGCCTCGCCGACCTCACCATCTGGGACCGGGACCCCGCCCTCTGCCACGGCGACACCCTGCGCGACCTCAACCCCACCCACACCTTCGTCGGTGGCCTCCTGGTCACACCCGCGGGCGAGCGGTAAGGGGGACGGCGGCGTTGAGGGACGGCACGTGGCGTTCGCGGCCGGCATCGGAGCAACCGGGTCGAGTCAGCATGGCAGGACCGTGACGCCGAGCCCTTGCAGGAAGCGGACGACACTCTCGTAGTAGGTGAGTTCCCCGGCGGTGTCCACGCTGATGGAGGCGAGCGCCTCACGGGCGACGTCCGCGTCGTGCCATACCAAGGTGAAGGGCGCCCGGGGAAGGTTGCCGCCGCATGGGCAACCCCGCAGCACCGCCCAACACTGGTTGAAGTGGTACCCCGGACCGGCGATGGCCTCGCCCAGGGCGCACTTCAACCCGGGGACGTCGGTCACGTACCGCCCGTCCAGCCGGCACACCGTACCGGGTGCCTCCGGGCCCATGTGCGGCTCGGTGAACCGCAGCCACTCGTGCCGGCCGTCGGCCGGGAACCGCGCCCACTCGTTGCGCTCACGGGGACGGCCCTCGTACCAGGCGTCCCAGACCGACCGGGCTCCCGGCGGCCGTCGGTTCTCCGAGCCGTGCCGGAGGGTTACGTCGACCAGAGCGCCGCCGCGGGCGGAGGGGCGGCACTCGTCGATGCGGAGTTCCAACTTCTCCTGGACGAGGATCGGCCGCCCCTCACGGTCCAGCGCCCACAGCTCGACGGGGCTGCCGTCCCCACCATGCCGGGGTCGGACCAGCCGGGACAGCAACGGCGGTGAGGGCTCGCAGCCGATGAGCTGCAGGGGATCGGGGTCGGGGCGCTCCCGGTACAGGCCCTCCACCCGCCGGGCACGCCCGATCAGGTCACCGGAGACCCCGTTGAACACGCGCACGTCGGCGGCGGCAGGTTCGCGGGCCTTCGGCCCGTCGGACACCACGGCCTCGACGACGACGTCCACGAGCGCGTCATCGTCCGCCCCGGCTCTGGCGTCGACCACCAGGACATCGGCCAGCGACCACCAGTGATCGTCGGGCCACTTGTCCTCCGCGCCGGCTGCCGCGTTCTCGACCAAGAGTTCCAGGTCACCCAGCGGCACGGGGGAGAGCCTGCACCGTTCGACGGCCTTGCGAAGCCGCCCAGTGGGCCTGCACCCGATGATGGTGAGCGTCTCCTTCGCGGGCGGGCCGTCCGCGAAGAGTCCCCCTAGATCGGCGAAGCGGGCCCACAGCGTCTGTTCGCCGTCCCACTCCTCCTCGACCAGCGCGTAACGCAGCGGCAGGTCCCGGGCCCAATTGATCTGACGCAGAGAATCCCCCAACAGAACGGCCCCACACCATGCCTGACCTGAACGCATCATAGGCGCGTCGGCGCGAAGCACCGCTCCCGCCCGTGATCACCGGTACCGCAGGCTCCTGCACTACCGGCCCCTGCACCCCATGCCGTCAACCGGAAGGGACTCTCCGCTGTCAGGCGCCGACGATCAGTGCGATCCCGTAGGCGGCGACCGCCACGCACGCGCAGAAGCACAGCACCGCCACAGCCGTGCCGATCGACCGGCCGGCACGCCGGGTCCGTTCCTCACCGGTGCCGCCGGGCCAGGCGGCGATGCCGAGGGAGAACAGCACGACCGTGAGCAGCGTGATACCGAGGCTCACACCGAAGACGCCGGCGAAAGCACTCCAGTCGATGTGCATCGGTGGCCTCCCTCTGCCTGTGGACCGGACGGCCGCCTCGCTCACGCCGCGGGGTTCTCCGCGTGGCGGGGCAGCGCGGCGGGCAGTTCATTGACGTTGTCGGCAGTCACGGGGTGGCGCCGTGACAAGGCCCAGAACCCGGTCGCCGAGCCGGCGGCCGCGACCGCCACCAGGGCCACACCGAGAGTTCCGTGATCCGCGATCCAGGCCGCCGCGCCGCCGACGGCCGCCGCTGCGGGCAGCGTCAGCAGCCACGACAGGGCGATGCGCCCGGCTGTGCCCCACCGCACCTCCGCCAGTTTGCGCCCCAGGCCCGCGCCAAGGATGCTGCCGGTGCACACCTGCGTGGTCGACAGAGGAAATCCCATGTGGGAGGACGCGAGAATCACTGCCGTGGCGCTGGTCTCGGCCGCGAAGCCCTGAGGCGCCTCGATGTCGGTGAGGCCCCTGCCCATGGTGCGGATGATCCGCCAGCCGCCCATGTACGTGCCGAGCGCGATCGCCAGACCGGCGGTGAGCACCACCCACCAGGGCGGCCCGGAGCCGTGGGGCAGTACCCCGGCGGCGATGAGAGCCAGAGTGATGACGCCCATGGTCTTCTGCGCGTCGTTGGTGCCGTGCGCCAGCGCGACCAACGATGCCGAACCGACCTGTCCCCTGCGGAATCCGCTCCGTGCCCGATCGGGCGCCGTCCGCCCGGTGATGACGTACGCGAGGAAGGTCGCCAGTACGGCCACGATCCCGGCGACGATCGGCGAGAGGACGGCAGGGATCACGATCTTCTCCACGATCACCCCGAACTGCACGGCGGATCCGCCGGCACCGACCCAGACGGCACCGATCAGCCCCCCGAACAAAGCGTGCGACGAGCTCGACGGCAGCCCGGCGAGCCAAGTCATCAGATTCCAGAGGAGTGCGCCGACGAGACCGGCGAAGATCATGACCAGGGACACCTTCGAGTCGTTCACGATGCCGCCGGAGATGGTCTTCGCGACAGCCGTGGACAGGAATGCGCCCGCCAGGTTGAGCACACCGGCGACCGCGACCGCGACACGTGGTCTCAGTGCACCGGTGGCCACCGACGTCGCCATCGAATTGGCGGTGTCATGGAACCCGTTGGTGAAGTCGAAGGCCAATGCTGTCAGAACGACGACGATGAGAAGGAACGAGACGGTACCCACTGGGACCTCACGAGGGATCGCCTGACCTCGCGCCTGCCGTGCGTGCCTGCCCGGACGCGCCTTGCCTCCCACGCTAAGCGGCGTTTCCGGAGCCCGCGACCTCGGGGCGGCGCACGGCTGAGGCGCGGCTCGGGCGACGTCACGCGCGAGCGCGTGCGGCCCTGTAAACGGAGAGACCGCTCAGCGCTCACCGGCCGGCCCCGGCCACAGTGCCCGCACCGCGTCAGGTACCTCGGCCACAACAGCGGGCTGGAGCAAAGCCACTTGGAGGATGTAGCCGGGGAGGACGGAGAGCAACGTTGAAGCGATCGCCTCAGCCGTCACGTTCACGGGCAAACCGCCCTGTTCCTGCTGGTAACGCACCATGGTGATCAGGTTGGCGCGGATGCGGCCCATGAGATCGTCGAGCTTGCGCGCCAGCGAACGGTTTCGCATGGCCTCTCCCCAGACCAGGACCGCGAGTCCGGCCACGTCCTCCTCGACGGACTTGGCCCGAATCACGTCGAGCAGCTCCGCCAAGACCTCCCCGATGGATTGGCCCTGCTGGTTCGTGGCGACGTCGAGCGTGATGTCGAGGACATCGCGCATGTTCTCCTCGGCGATCGCGAGGATCATCTCGTCCTTGCTGGTGAAGTGCCGATACACGGCGCCCGCGGACAGCCCCGCCTCTGCGAACAGGTCCTGCATGGACGTGGAGTGGAAACCGTCACGGAGGAAGCAGCGGCGCGCCGCGTCCAGGATCTGCTCGCGGCGGGCGTCCATGTGCTGCTGGGTGACCTTGGGCATGAGAACAGCCTAACCAAGAAAACGAACATTCGTGTTGACGCTTGCTCGCACTGCGGGTGAGACTGAAACCTAAGAAAACGATCGTTCTTTTTTGTGGGAGGATGGGTTGTGAGGAACCCCTTGTCAGGGCACCGGGCATGGCGGGAAGCGGCCGTTGCCGCCGTGGCGCTGCCAGTAGTGATCACTCTGGCGGTGATGGCTTTCGCCTGGCCGGCGGGGCGGATCTCGCCGCGCGACGTCCCGGTCGGGATCGTGGGAACTGGGGCGGCCGGCCAGCACGCGGTGGAGGGACTGACCCGTGCGAAGCCCGGCGCGTTCGACTTCCACCTCTATCCCGACCAGCAGGCCGCGCGGTCGGCGATCAAGAAGCGCGATGTCTACGGCGCCTTCGCCATCTCCGGCCACACCATCACCGTGCTGAAGGCCTCCGCCGCCGGCCCTTCCGTGGCTCAGCTTTTGACCGATGTCGGACAACGACTGGCCGACAAGGCCACCTGGCAGATCGCCCAGCAGCAGGCCGCCGGGGCTCATTACCCGGCCAAGGACCAGAAGCAGGCAGCCGCCCAGCATGGTGCTGCCCGGCAGAAGGCTGCACAGCAGAAGGCCGCCAGGCAGGGAGCCGCCGGTGCTGATTCCTCGGTGAAGGTCGTTGCGAAGGCGGTCGACGTGGTGCCCGTCGCGGCAGAGGACCCCCGGGGGTTGGTGTTCAGCTCATCGGTGTTCCCGCTCACGATCTGCGGCATCCTGATCGGGGCGTTTGTCGCTATGGCTCGCGGCCTGGCACGCCCGCTGTACCGAGTGCTGACACTTGCAGTCGCCTGCGCCGTCGCGGCCCTGGGTGTCTATCTCGTGGCCCAGGGTTTCCTGGGGGCGCTGCCCCGCGATCACGTGGCCACGTGGGCGATCCTGTCGCTCGACCTGCTCTCCGTCAGCGCCACCGCTGCCGGTGTGATCCGACTTCTCGGGCCGGGCGGCCTTGCGCTCAGCGCCGCGCTCATGGTCTTCGTCGGGAACGCCTTCTCCGGCGCCACTTCTGCTCCGGAGATGCTCCCCAAGGGCGTGGACCACATCGGCCAGTGGCTGCCCCCCGGCGCCGGAGCCAGCCTGCTCCGCGATACCGCGTACTTCGACGGCAACGCCGGTGCAGGCCATCTTGCCGTCCTCGCTCTGTGGAGCGTCTGCGGGCTCACAGCGGTCATGTGCGGCCACTGGGTCACCGGGGAAGCCCGCGGCACGAAGACCAGCGCGACGGCTCCCGGGGAATTGCTCCCGGCCTTGGCGGGGTCCGGCGACGCTTTGCCGGTTCGGCGTCACGCGCCCGCCCACGCCCACGCCCGTCGCCATGACGGTGACGGCTGACGCCGAGCGCCTTGTGCGCGCGCCAAGCAGTTCGGCCCGGTGTCGAAGGTGAATGAGGCGCTGACGCACAGCTGCTCCCTGACTGCGCGAGGAGTTGAACCGCGACGCCTCGCGCCGTACCGGAACGGACACACACCATGACCACCCCACAGCACCCCCAGCCGGCACCCCGGTCCGAACGTCCGCAGTCGACCGATGGTTCACCGGCCATCGCTCGGGCCTTCGCCCTGCTCAGCAGAAGCTGGAACGGTCTGATCCTCATGGCTCTGGCCAAAGGTCCGGCCGACTTCGCGCAGATTCGTGAGCGGGTCCCCGGCATCAGCGACCGCATGCTCGCCCAGCGCCTCCAGGAACTGACCGCGATCGACCTGGTCGCCCGGGACGCCCCGCCCGGGCTGTCGTCGCGAGGCCGCTACGCGCTCTCTCCGCACGGCAACGCTTTCCTCATCCCCCTGGCCGTCTTGTTCTTGTGGGCGGAGGATCACCTTCCGGTGAGCCGCTCGCCGGAATCGGATCAGCCGGCCACGCCGGGCGGCGGCTGACCTCCCTTTCCGCTCCGGCAAGGGGGACCG
Source organism: Streptomyces sp. NPDC044064 (assembly GCF_056434245.1). NCBI lineage: Bacteria > Bacillati > Actinomycetota > Actinomycetes > Kitasatosporales > Streptomycetaceae > Streptomyces > Streptomyces sp. NPDC044064. Next base: position 97,547 of record NZ_JBWKFN010000017.1, on the reverse strand, counting down.
GGGCCGGACACGTGACTCCAGCGGGCGAGTCCCGCGCTGTCGCAGCGTCCTGGATCCGCTTGACGGAGCCAGGACGCACAAGGACCAGGGGCAACGGCACTCCCTCGTGCCGTTGCCCCTGGTCCTTCCCGTTGATCATGATTCCCGTGTCTGTCGATCCAAGCCTGCAGACGGCGGCCGCGTGGGCGTCGTGACAGGCGGGGATGTCAGGAGAGCCAGTCGGTGTAGCGGGTGGGGGCGAGGTGGGCGTCCTTGTCGGTGAGGACGTCACCCTTGACGACGGCGAACATGCCGGCGCTGGGGTCGGTGGCGACGGTGCGGTGGTCGCCCTTGTGGGACAGGGTGATCCGGCCCAGCTCGTCCAGGGTGAAGATCTCGGGGCCCGCGATGTTGCGGATGCCGTTCAGCGGGGCGCCCGCAGCGACCTCCGCCACTGCGGCGGCCACGTCCTTGGAGGCGATGGGCTGGATCGGGGTGGCGGGGAGCCGGACGGTGTCGGCGTCGGCGGTCCAGGACAGGACCGCGTCGATGAACTCCATGAACTGCGTGGCCCGGACGATCGAGTACGGGATCGCTCCGGCCGCGAGGAGCTTCTCCTGAAGAGCCTTGGCGCGGTAGTAGTCCAGCTCCGGCACCTGGTCCGTGCCGACGATCGAGAGGATGACCACGTGGCCGACGCCGCCCTTGCGGGCCGCGGCCAGGAGGTTGTCCATCGAGGTCTGGAAGAAGGCCGGGGAAGCTTCGTCGAAGGTCGGGGAGTTCGTCAGGTTGACCACGACGTCGGCGCCCGCCACCGCCTCGTCCAGTCCCTGGCCGCTGATGACGTCGACGCCGGTGGACTTCGAGTGCGGTACCGCCTCGTGCCCGGCGGCGGCCAGGTTCTTGACGACCTGCGAGCCGATCAGTCCGGTACCGCCGATGACTGCGATCTTCATGACATGCCTTTCATGGAGATTGTGTGCGAAATATGACATACGAACCGCTACGTAGGTGCGGAATGAAACGGCTCGTTGGTCGAACGAGGAGGGGCGGCGTCAGAGGCCGTCGACGAATGTGACCGTCTCGTCGAGCGGCGCCCGGCCTATGCGGGCGTCACCTGCTGTGACGTCTTCGAACCCGATCGACATGCCGCAGAAGAGGACGAGCCCGTCCGGGGGTGACAGAACTTCCGCCACGGTCTTGTGGTACTTCGCCCAGGCCATCTGCGGGCAGCTGTGGAGCCCTTCGGCGCGGAGCAGCAGCATGACGGTCTGCAGATACATGCCGGCATCGGCCCATTGGGGCAAGCCCATGTCCCTGTCGATGTAGCAGAACAGGGCGGCGGGTGCGCCGAAGCAGTCCCAGTTCGCGGCGGCCGCCCGCTGGCGCGCCTCCACGTCCTCGCGCGCGATGCCGAGCGCGCCGTAGCGCTGCTCGCCGAAGGCGAACCGGCGCTCGCGGTAGGGAGACCTCAACTCGGGCGGATACATCTCGTACTCCGGCGTGTCCCAGGGGTCGCCCGAGGCCAGACGTTCGCCGGCGCGCTTCTTGAGTTCGGCCAGCGGTGCGCCGGTCAGCACGTAGGTGTGCCACGGCTGGATGTTCGATCCGGACGGCGCCCAGGCCGCCGCGGACAGCGCCCGCTCCAGCGTTTCCCTCGGCACGGGCCGGTCGGTGAACGCGCGCACCGCCCGTCGACTCGTGACCGCCTCGTAGACGTCCATGACCGCCCGCCTCCATCTGCTCAACGGGCCCACCTTCATTACGTTCAATATAGTATCACTCAATACCGTATCGAGCGTGACTATCTTGAGGTGTAAATCCCCGCTCGCGGAGCGTCTCGCCGGGTGGCCCCGAGGTGAGGACGCTGTGTGAAGCTCTCGCTTCAGAGGGTCACGCCATCAGGGCGGCCGTGGGCGACCTGTTGGCAGGACGCGCACGGGACGGGACGACGATGATGCTGGGCGAGGGTGAAGGGTGCGCCGTCTGCGTGCGGCGACGTTCGCCCCAGCCCTCAGGTCCGGGGTCGCCGCGGAGGCCGCATGAAATCGAGCGCGCCGACGCCGCGGGCAGTCGGCGCGCCCGCGTGCTTACGCCTCGTCGTCCGCCGGATAGGCGAGCCGGGTCAGCAGATCCGTCAGCTGCTCGGACTCGCCGGGCCCCAGTTCGGCGACCAGGCGCTCGGCCAGCGGCTCCGCCGCCACATGGGCTGCGTCGAAGAGCTCAAGACCCTGAGGTGTGATCTCCACAGCGCGCACACGTCGGTCACCCGGAACGGCCTTGCGTACGGCCAGCCCCTTCCGCTCCAGGTCGTCCACGACGCGCATGATCCCGGCCTTGTCCGACCCTGTCGCAGACGCCAGATCCCGCTGCACCGTGGGCCCGTGATTGACCAGCTCGATCAGCACCGCGAAATGCCGCAACTCGATGCCGAGCGGCCGAAGTGCCTCTCCCATCACCGCGGCCGCGCGCCAGTGCGCCCGGCGCAGCAGCAGACCGAGACCGAAAGGCGACGTGTCGCCGGGGCGGTCGGTCGCATGCGAGGCGGTGGGCTGGTGGGGAGTGTCTGCGGCCATGAGGCCAGACTACTTCATTCGATACGGTATCGCCTGAAACCAAAGTGTCCTTGCCTTGTGGGGTGACGCGACGCCACATATCGTTCCGATGTATCAACTCGATATATCGGTGCGGCACTTGAGGTCGTCCGGCCAACGCGGGGAGAAACGATGAAGTCGATCGACTACGACTCGGAGCAGCACCAGGACTACGCGCGCGGCCGCGCGCTGACGCAGCAGCAACTGCAGGTATGGATGAGCGCTTTCGAAGCGGCGCTGCCCGAACGGCGTCCGCTGGCGGGGCTGGATATCGGCTCGGGGACGGGCAGGTTCACCCCCGCGCTGGCAGAGGCATTCGGGCCGGTCATCGGCGTCGAGCCGTCGGTTCGTATGCGCGAGGTCGCACAGACGCAGTCCCGGCATCCCGATGTGCGGTATCTCCCAGGCACCGCCGAGGAGATACCCGTGCCGTCCGACAGCGCCGACTACGCCCTCATGGGCTGGTCCTGGCACCACGTCCAGGACAAGCCCCAGGCAGCCCGGGAGCTGGCCAGGGTGGTCAGGACCGGAGGGCGGCTGCTCCTGCGCACGAACTTCAGCGACCACCATCCCCGGCCGTGGTGGCTGGAGTACTTCCCCCGCGGCTACGAGGCGGACGCCTCGATCTTTCAGCCACTGCACGAAGTGATCGCGACGTTCACGTCGGCCGGCTGGCGCGTCGCGAGCTTCGGCACGGTCACCGAGCCGTCCTCGGGCACCCGAGGCGCCATGCTCGAACGACTGCGCCTGCGCACCCTCTCCTTCTTCGCACAGCTCACTCCCGACGAGCTGGAGGTCGGCTTCCACCGGCTGGAGAAGGCTGTCGCCGAAGACCCCGGCGCCCCGGCGCCCGTGTTCGCCGAGCCGCTGCTCACGCTCGAACGGAGCTGATGCGGCTCCTCGTCAGCGCCCTCATCCGCTGCCGCAGTTGCACCGGATGACTTGATGCCTCGCCAACGCGGGTAGGTGCGGGCCCCAGGCAGGCCCTACCCTGCCTTCCGGTGGAGCTCCTTCTCCATCAGCGTGAAGGACTTGGGTGTCCCGCTCGGCTGCGGCTTGCCCTCCTTGCCGCCCACGACGCGGTAACCGGCATGCCGGTAATAGGCGTTGAGCTGTGTATTACCGGCCAAGCAGTCCAGGCGCACGCATGATCGTCCCGCCGCGGCCACTCGCTCTTCGGCGGCGTCCAGCAGCAGTCTCCCCGTGCCGGGTGCGGCGACATCCCTGTCCACCATGAGGCGGTGTACGTATCCGGCCACGGGCGGCTGCGGGCCCCAGGCGTCTTCGTCCTCCCACCACAGCTCCCAGGCGCCGGCGATCCGCCCGCCGACCTCCGCCAGCCAGACTTCGCCGTGCGCCATCACCCGGCGGAAGTGCTCCTCGTCCAACTCTCCCGGCAGCCACTGCCCGGTTATGCCGCGGGTGAGCATCCAGCGTGCCGCCTCGTCGCGGAGGCGGACCAGGGCGGCCAAGTCGGCATCGGAGGCGGAGCGGACACGTAGATCGGTCATTCAGGGATCTTCGCATGTCCCAGCAGCGGTGATCCGTACGGTCAATCGATGTGATCGCTCGATCGTGAGTTCTTCCGCTCTCGTACCCGGTCCGGCGCGATGCTCGGAGAAGCGGCGCGTGACCGGCGCCGTCCGGACGTGTTGTGGGTGGGGGAAGAGCGTGACACGAGAAGCGGAATCGGGAGCGCGAAGGGGCCTGGACGAGCAGGCGGTGCTGCTGGTGGCCGGGCTGGCCGATCTGGCGGTGACCACGCTGGATTCGGCCGTGGGAACGGTGCGGGGCCTGCTGCGGCGCTCGGACGCCGCGGAGTTGGCGGCGCAGGCGGAGCAGGACCTCATGGCACGTGGGCGCCTCGTGCTGGACCGGTACGCGGCTGTACCCCCGGCTCACCTGGAGATCCTCGCCCGGCACGCCCTGGCTCGACGAGCGGCGGACGATGTCTGACCCGTGGGAGCCGGCGGCGTTCAAGACCCGTGTCGACGAGGTGTTGCACCGGTTCGTCGCCCAGGAGGCCGACCGGTTCGCCGCGGTCGATCCGCTGCTGGGTCCGGTGGCAGATCAGCTCGAGGCTGCGGTCGCCGACGGAAAACGATTACGCGCGGCGTTCTGCTACTGGGGCTGGCGTGCGGTGGGCCAGCCGGACAGCGACGCGCTGGTGCGGGCGGCGGCGTCCATGGAGCTGGTGCATGCCGCAGCGGTCGTGCACGACGACCTGATCGACGAGAGCCCGTTGCGGCACGGGCGCCCCACCGCACACGTCGTCCTGCGCGGTGCCGTACGGCACCGTCCGCACGCCGATGCCGCCGCGCGGTCGCTGGCCATGCTGGTGGGAGACCTGCTGACGGCGCTGGCCGGACACCTGTTCGCCACGAGCGGTCTGCCGGCCGCCTACCTCGCCCGGGCCCGCCCGTTGTGGGCGGTGATGGCCCGCGAACTGATCGCGGGGGAGTGCCTCGAAATCCTGCGCACCGGAGTCGGCCCGGACACCGAGGCGTCCCTGAAGGTGATCCGGTACAAGACCGCCAAGTACACCGTCGAGCAACCCCTGCTGATCGGTGGTGCCCTGGCCGGGGCCGGTGAGCGGCTGCGCGAGGGCTACTCCGCGTACGGGCTGCCGCTGGGCGAGGCATTCCAGCTTCGCGACGACTTGCTCGGCTTGTTCGGAGACCCGGAACGCACCGGCAAGGCCAGCGCCGACGACGTGCGCGGACACCGGCCCACCGCCCTACTGGCGGAGACCTGGCGCCTCGCCGGTGACCACGACCGTGAACGGCTGCACACCCTGCTGGGCCGCCCCGGCCTGGACACGGATGCCCTGGACACGGTCCGCGAGGTGATGCGCCGGCTGAAGGCACCCGACCGCATCGAGGCCCTGATCAGCGCCCGGGTCGAGCAGGCACTGGACGTTCTGCACGAGCTGGACGTACCGGCGCACGCCGTCGGCGCGCTGACCTCGCTGGCGCAGTCGGCGACGAACCGCGTGTCCTGACCCGTGCACCGCCGCCGCACAGCCCTGAGCCGACCGCGACCTGACCGACGTCAGCCCCTCCAGCCGCTCGCGGACGACCCCGCGACAGACAAGGAGCCCCCTCATGACCTGCACCGAAGCATCGATGGACGCCCTGCGGAACGTCGGTGACGAACTCGCCGACGCCACCGTGGCCGCGCTCTTCGAACGCGGCGAGGTGGGCACCTTCAACACCCTGATGCGCTACGTCTCCACGGCAGGCGCCCCCCTTCCGGACGGGCTGCCCGACGTGGCCAGGGACTACCTCGAGGCCACTCGTGTCCCGCCGGCCTGGGTGGACTGGGCCGAGATGGAGAAGGCCCGGCTGTTCTTCATCGACAACAACGTGCACATCTCCACCGCCCTGTCCTTCGCCTCCATGCCGGCCTGCTACGTCGTCCCGCACGTGGCGAAGCTGCTGTCCGCCACCCATGGGCTGAAGTACCCGTCCAAGCGGATGGCGGAGACAGGCCAGTTCACCGTCTACCTGATGCAGCCCGACGCCTTCGAAGCCGGCAGCCGCTTCATCCCCGCCGCACAGAAGGTCCGCCTCCTGCACGCCTCCATCCGCCACCACCTCAGGCGCGAGAACCGGTGGGACACCGATGTACTCGGCACGCCGATCAACCAGGAGGACATGATCGGCGGGCAGATGTTCTTCTCCATGCTCGTGCTGGACAGCCTGCACCGCCTCGGCATCCACATGTCACAGGAAGGCGCGGAGGCCTACTACTACGCCTGGCGTGTCGTCGGCGCCATGCTGGGCGTCGACCAGGACGCCGTCCCCAAGAGCCTCGACGAGGCCCGCCACTTCCTCGACCGGTACATGGTCCGGCACATGGGCCCCTCCGAGGAGGGCGCCCACCTGACCCGCCAGCTCATCGACCTCTACGAAGAGGTGGTACCCGGTACCTTCTTCGACCCGATCGTCTCCGCCCTGATCCGCCACCTCGTCGGCGACACCTGCGCCGACTGGCTCCGCGTACCGCAGACACCGTGGGACACCGTCGTCAAGGCCGTACCCCATCTCCTCGGCGTCCTGGAGACCATCGAGGACCGGTCCCCGCTCGGTGCCTGGGCCCTGGACCGCCTCGGCCACCTCACCACCGTGCTCGAACTGTCCTCCCTCACCCGCGGACGCGTCATGCACTACGCCATCCCCGAACAGCTCAAGAAGGACTACGGCATCCCCAGCGCGACGCCCCGCACCCACCGGTGGACCCCACCGGCCGTCACAGTGTCCTGACGATTTCAGCGCACAACCATCGGCCGTTGCCGCGGGTCTCACAGTCGAATCTCATCTGAGTGCGCTCGTGCTTCGCCATCGCTCGCGCTTCAAGGAGGAACCGTGGGCATCCGCAGACCGGCCGTCACCACCGCCGCAGCCGCCGCGCTGATCGGGGCGTTCACCGTGCCGCTCGCCGGCGACACGGCGTTCGCCCGTGAGGGCGCCACCACCGTGCGCGAGGACTTCAACGGCGACGGCTTTCAGGACCTCGCTGTCGCCGCCCCCGCAGCCAGGGTGGGCGGTCACTCCTGGGCGGGCTACATCGCGATCAGCTACGGCTCGGCGGGCGGACTCGGCCCGGCGCGTACGACGATCATCACCCAGGACACCCCGGGCGTGCCCGGCACCTCCGGCGACAACCACGGCTTCGGCTACGCGCTGATCGCCCGCGACCTGGACGGTGACGGCCTGACCGACCTGGCCGTGGTGACGAACGAACACCAGCCGGCGAACAACATCAGCGGTTCCGTGATCATCCTCTGGGGCAGCGGAACGGGTATCTCCGGCACGGGCGCGATCCGAGTCCCCGCACCGGCGAACTCGTTCGTCGGTGAAGACATCACCGCCGGCGACTTCGACGGCGACGGGCACCCGGACCTGTTCATGCGCAACGCCGAGGACTTCGACCTCCGTGCGGTGCTCCACGGCCCGTTCGGCCGGAACGGCGCACCAGCCCGTGAGCAGCAACTGACCGCGTTCAGCACGGACAACACGATCTGCTCCACCGCGGCAGGGGACTTCAACGGCGACGGCATCGACGACCTCGCCACCTTCTACGTCTACGAGGACCACGCCGAGGGCGGCAAGCTGTGGCTGGGCACACGACAGGGCCTGTCCACCGTCCCGCAACGGCTCCCCTCCGCGAACACCACCGCCGTCGGAGACTTCGACAGGGACGGCTACGTCGACCTCGCCACCAGGGTCTTCCCGAACGGCGAGACGTATCTGGAGGACGACCCGGGCACGATCAAGATCTACTACGGCTCGGCGGCCGGGCCCAGCACGACCCGTACGAAGACGATCACGCAGGAGACCGCAGGCGTGCCCGGCGTGAGCGAGAAGGGCGACCAGTTCGGGGCGCGGCTGAGCGCCGGCGACGTGAACGGCGACGGTTACGCGGACCTGGCCGTGGGCGACCCGGGCGAGGCGATCGGCTCGGTAGCGAAGGCCGGCTCGGTGGTCCTGCTGAAGGGCGGCAAGGGCGGTCTCACCGGTAGCGGCGCGCAGGCGTTCCACCAGGACACACCGGGTGTGCCGGGGGCAGTGGAGAAGGGCGACCTGTTCGGCGGCTCGGTACGGCTGCTGGACGTGACGGGGGACGGGAAGGCGGACCTGGCAGTGGGCGCGCCGGGGGAGGACCTGGGCAGGGTCGCGAACGGCGGCGCGGTGTGGCTGCTGCGCGGCACGGCTTCCGGTCCGACGGCTTCGAAGGCCTTCGCGGAGAACCCGGTGGATCTGGGGGCACCGGCGGCGGGAGCGCAGTTCGGCAGGAACCTGGGTGGGGACAACGGGCCGGGGCTGGTGATTCCGTAGGTCTCCCTGGTACCTACGGCGCTTCTTTCGGATCACGCCGCTCCATGGCGACGTACCGACCGATGCCCTCCGGGCCGGGTGCGGCCGCGGGCAGGGGTGCTGCGCCTTCGGGGCGCAGACCGTGCAGGTAGACCGCTACGTGCCGGACGGCCAGAGCCGCGCCTGCTTCAGCAGGCAGGTGCGGCATGGGGCGACAGGCCATGGCGGCCGCGGTGATCAGGTCCTCTGCGGTGACGTCATCGCGCACGACGCCGGCGGCCTGGCCGGCCGCAAGGAGTTCCTCGACGTTGTCGCGGATGGCGCGTTGGAGTTCCTGGACCCGCCGATCATGTACGACCGGTCCGCCGATCAGTGGGAGCACGAGGCGTTCGCGTTGTTCCACCACGCGCCGGAAGAGCTGATTCAACGCCACCGCCGGATCGGCCGACTCCAGACGTGCCGCCTCTACCGCCGCCAGGCAGATCTCGAAGCCGTCGATGATGACCTGCCGGATCAGCGCGTCGCGGTCGGGGAACCGGCGATACAGGGTGCCTGCGCCCACTCCTGCGCGGCGCGCGATGTCGTCAAGGGCCACCGCGGTGCCCTGCTCTCGAAACAGTTCGCGAGCGGCGGCGAGGATTCTCTCGCGGTTGCGCTGGGCGTCGGCGCGCAGGGGCGGCTCAGTGGTCATGCGGCGATCGTAAGCGGCCTTGGGTAACTGGAGATTTTTCTCCGCTTGAGTCGTATGGTGGGAGGTGCCAATCGGCATTCCAAGGCCGACACGGAGGGACCACTCATGTCCGCAGACCGTTTTGTCCTGCTGCAGCCCGGAGAGAACCGGCACACGCGCGTGCCGCTGCCGCCCGGCTTCGGTGTCAAGGTCGCCACCACTGACAGCGAAGGCAGACTCGCCGTCCTGGAGAACCGCTTGGACGTCGATGTCCCGCCCCATGTGCACGAGTTGATGGACGAGTTCGTCTACGTGCTGGAAGGGGAGATGGAGATCGACTACGAGGGGACGACCTACCGGCTGACACCCGGCATGTGCGCGCTACTGCCGCACGGCGTCCCGCATGCCATGCGCAACGCGTCCCAGCCCCCGGCGCGAGCCCTGCAGATCTCCACACCAGGCGGCTGGGACCAGTTCATGGAAGATCTCTTCGAGGCCGGCCCCGCCGTCAGGAACACCGAGGGCGCAATGGACCTGGAGAAGGTCAACACGATCGGCGAAAAGTACGGCATGCGCTACACCCGAGGCACGATGGCCTTGGACTGAGCAGCTTCCGCGGTGGCCACCTCGCATAGTGGCCACCTCGCATGAAGGGCTCTCCGCTCTGCACCATCGTCACCGAGACCCACCAGCCGTCCTGAGCGCCGGCTCGGACCGACGGTTCAGCCGATGCGAGCTCCCGTGCCGCTGACGCGGACCCGCGGGTCGCCCGCGCGCAGCGTCACCGTGAGTTCGCCAGGGCGGCCCAGATCCTCGCCCTGATGCAGGGTGAGGACGGCGTCCTCGGGGACCAGGCCGAGCTCACGGGCGTACGCACCGAACGCGGCGGCCGCGGCGCCGGTTGCCGGGTCCTCGACGACGCCGCCGACGGGGAACGGGTCGCGGACATGGAAGACGGCGGCCGACTCTCGCCACACCAACTGGACCGTGGTCAGGTCCAAGTGGTGCATCAGGGCTTCGAGGCGCGCGAAGTCGTACGCGAGATCTGCGAGGCGCGCGCGTGTCGCCGCCGCGAGAACGAGATGGCGGGCACCGGCGAACGCGATCCGGGGCGGGAAGGCCGGGTCGAGATCGGCAGCCGGCCAGCGGAGCGCGGCGAGCGCCTCCGTGAGGTCGGCGTCGGCGATCTCCTCGATGTGCGGCTCGACACTGGTGAGTGTGGCCCTGACCTCTCCGCCCTCCTCGGCCACCTCCACCGGCACGATGCCGGCACGCGTGGCGAATACCAGCTTCCCAGGGCCCGTCCGCTCGGCGAGCGCGACGGCGGTCGCGATGGTGGCGTGCCCGCAGAACGGCACCTCGGCCTTGGGGCTGAAGTAACGGATGCTGTACGCCCGTCCCTCCTGACCGTCGAGGCCCTCCGGGGACGGGGTCAGGAACGCGGACTCCGAGTAGCCGAGGTCGGCTGCGACAGCCAGCATGTCGCTGTCGTCCAGGGCGCTGGCATCCAGAACGACGCCGGCGGGGTTTCCGCCGTCAGGGGTGCTGGAGAAGGCGGTGTATCGCAGTACTTCGGGCCGCGGCGCATTCGTCGTCATGCCTGCGGCAACACGGGCCGGTGCCGCGGCTATTCCTGGCCGCGGGTGCAGGCAGGGCCGAGCCGGCCCATGTGGCCGCCGACACTCAAACGGCTGCTTCAGTACGCCGCCGTCACCGATCGCCACCCGCGCCGGGCAGCTGCCTAGACCGCCGGACTGCCGAACCAGTGGCCGGCGGCCCGCTCGAACGCTTCACGATCAAAGGCGCTGTCGTCTGCCCACGCGACGATGCCGTCAGGCCGGACGAGCACGGCACCGAGTCCGAGGTCGTTGCGGGCCGGCCCGGCTGCATAGCGGATCCGCCTGTCCCAGCGCTTCGCCGAGTCGTGCAGCCGGCGGCCGGGGGTGAAGTCAAGGGCGACTCCTCGCCCTTCCTGCATCAGGTCGCCGAGGCGGGTGCCGTCCTCGAGACGAAGTTCCGGGGCGTTACGGCCGACCAGCGGCTGCTCGCTGCCGAGGTCGTAGCGGACCGACGATCCGGACAGTTTCTCGAACACGTACGTCGTTCCGTCACGGGTCCCGATCAGGTCGCGGATCAGCGCCTGAACCGCCTGACCGTGCTGGTCCGGCCGCAGGGTCGCCACCTGTGCGCGCGTCCAGTCGAGCACCCATGCACCGATCGGATGACGCTCACGGTTGTAGGTGTCGAGAAGCCCCTCCGGCGCGTCCCCTCGCGCGGTCGCCGCGAGCTTCCAGCCCAGGTTCAGGGCGTCACCGATGCCGACGTTGAGGCCCTGTCCTCCCATGGGAGAGTGAATGTGGGCGGCATCGCCCGCGAGCAGTACGCGCCCCTGCCGGTACGTCGTCGTCTGCATCGCCCGATCGGTAAAGGTCGAGGCCAGATGGACATCACTGAGCGTCACATCGGTGCCGGACACACGGCGCAGAACCGCCTCTAGGTGTTCGCGACTCGGCGACTGCGAGCGATCGAACGTGCCTGCGTCGAACTCCATCATGGCGACATGTCCTTGCATGGGCATTTGCACGTACAGGCCCGTGGGCGTCAGGTTGAACCCAGGGCGCAGTTTCCCGGGATCGGCGAGGGTGGCGAACATGGTGTAGCCGGTGATCTGCGGCTCGGTGCCGACGAACTCGAAGCCCGCGAGCTTGCGCACCGTGCTGCGTCCGCCGTCGCAGCCCACGAGCCAGCGAGCCGCGTACTCGCGCTCATCGGCGTGCGCGACCACGGTCTCCTCGTTCTGCGTGACGCCTGAGACCCTGACGCCGCGCCTGATCTCCACGCCCAGCTTCGCCGCCCGCTCGGACAATATCCGCTCCACTGCTTCCAGGTATGTCAGGACGCCTTCCATCGCCGGGCCGGGAAGCCGGAACGGCAGGGCGGTGACGTCGACGTCGGCCGGATCGAGCACCATGCCGGCGAAGTGACCCACCTGACGAGGGGGCGCCGGCTCGTCCGGCGCGTCGGGATAACCGTCGACGCCCGACGCCGTCAGTAACTCCTGCAGCATTCCGCGGCGGTAGAACGATTCGACCGTCGTGGCGGTCAGGCCCCGCAGGCCGAGGGGGAGTGCCGTTCGGGGGGAATGCAGCTCCGGCTCCTGCTCAAGCACAAGGACGGAACAGTCCGCGAGGCCGAGCTCGCACGCCAGGAACAGGCCGACCGGGCCCGCGCCCACGATCACTACGTCATACACGAAGATCACCTTCCTGAATCGGATACAACTGCGCAGTGGGTAGCGCTCGTGCGGCTGAGCAGCTCACCGGCCCTGCTCGAACATGGCGATCAGGCCGTGGGGCGCGTCGTCGCCGAAGAGCAGGTCGTTGAGCTGGGCGCCTTCGGCGGCGGCTGCGGCACTGCGGCGGAACATGGCCTGCTCGTATCCGCTCAGCGCGGTCTCGATGTCATCGGGGTGCGCGGCGATGGCCTTGCCGAGTTCGGCACCGTCGTACATGGCCAGGTTGGCGCCTTCGCCGTTCGGGGCGGCGAGATGGGCGGCGTCGCCGAGCAGCGTCACCCCCGGCGACCGGTCCCACCGGTGCTCGATCGGCAGGGCGTGGAGGGGACGCAGGACCGGCGTGGTGTCGGTGTCGGTGATCAGTGCAGTGAGCTCCGCTGCCCAGCCGTCGAACTCCCGCGAGATCCCTGCGGTCGCCGCGGCGGAGTCGGTGAAGTCGATGCCGGCGAACCACTCCACCGGCCTGGAGAGCGCCACGTAGGTGTGGAGGGTTCCGCCTCGCTCCCGGTGGGCCTGGATCCCCTTGCCCGGCGCGAGCGCGAACAACGAACCGTCGCCGACCGCCTTCGCGGTGGCCGGGTGCCGGGTGTCGCCGTCGAACAGGTAGGTCTCGACGAACGACCGGCCGGTGTACTCGGGTTGGACCTCGGAGAGCAGCGGTCGGACCCGGGACCATGCGCCGTCCGCGCCGACCAGCAGACTCGTGACGACGGTGGCGCCGTCGGCGAAGGCCACCTCGTGGCGGCCCCCGCCCAGAGCACGGGCACTGCTGACCTTGTGGCCCCACCGGACGGTGCCGGCCGGAAGCGAGTCGAGCAGGATCTGCCGCAGCTCACCGCGCTGCACTTCGGGGCGGCCGCCCGTCCCGTCGTCGGGCATGTCGACCAGAACGGTCCCGTCCGGTGCGAGGAACCGCGTCGCCTCGCGGCCCTCCAGGACCAGGCCGCGGAACTCGTCCATCAGGCCCGCCGCCTGGAGTGCGGCCTGGCCGTTGTAGTCATGGATGTCGAGCATCCCGCCCTGCGCACGCGCCCTCGGGGAGGATTCTGCCTCGTAGACCGTGGACGGGATTCCATGGACGTGCAGGACGCGGGCGAGAGTCAGGCCGCCGAGTCCGGCACCGATGATCGTGACGTCATTGCTCATGGTGACTCCTTGCCTGTCGGACGCCTGCCGGGCGGGCACCCGGCAGGAGCTGATGAAAAGGTGCCGGATGCCGCCGACAAGCCGCCTACACCGGACCGACAGGCCCCCGATACGGCCGAACGATCAGGTCAACACCCCGAGCCGGCACCGGACTTCGCCGGCTCGACCTCCTGGGTCCGCTGCAGGCCGTCATCCCGGTGCGCGGCCGGCTGGCCGTCATACGAACCCGAAGCAGTCGCGACAGAGGAACCGGCACGTCCGTCAGTAGGAGGAGGCCGGGAAGCGGGCGTTGATGAGCTCCTGCGCCTCCTCCTCGGTCGCCACCGCGGGCGGCGAGCCGTCGAGGGGTTGCTGCGCCGTCTCTTTCAACAGGTACACGCACACCATGCCGACCAGAGCGGCCGCCGGCCCGCCGTACCGGGCCTCGGTGGGGAAGAGTGCGGGCAGCGCCGCGGACATGGTGCCCAGCAGGCACACCAGCGAGAAGCCGAGCATCAGCATGCCCACGACCACGGCCGCGATGCTCCCCTGCCGCAGGTACACACCGATGAGGCCGAGGGGCCGAGAGGCCCGGCGACCAGGAACGGGATCCGCCAGCCCCAGTCGTTCATGCTCCCCGTGCTGAGCAGGGCGTTCATGACGGTCACCAGGGTGGCTGCGCCTACGTAGCCGGCGAGGGTTCCCAGCTCCGGGAAGCTGCCGAAGAAACCACGCCGCCGGCGTCCGATGCGGTCCCCGAAGCTGTCGCCTCTCTCGCGATCAGCCGCAGGAATCGCTCATGCGGCTTCCGTGCTCCGAGTGCCGCATATCGCTGCTGGGGACACCCGAACGGCGACCTGCGCCGCATCAGGGACGGGTTCGGCGACGGTCGCTCACCCGTGTCGGGCTGTCATCCGGATTCTCCGGACTTTTCGGTGTGCCTGGCGTCGTGCTGGACGAGGAGGGAGAGCAGGTCCGCCACGGTCAGGGCCGCCTCCGCCGGATGGCGCAGGATGGTTCCGGGCTGGATCTGGTAGACGTTGGACCGGCCTTCGCGGTTGTGGGCGAGGTAACCGTCCGCCTCCAGGTCGGAAATGATCTTCTGGACCGCGCGTTCGGTGAGTCGGCAGTGCGCGGCGATGTCGCGGACGCGGGGCCGGCTGTTGCTCGCGATCGCAGCGAGGACCCGGGCGTGGTTCGTGAGGAACGTCCACCCGGTGTGTGGCTCAGGCACTTCTCCCATGGGACCAGGATAGGACGTATCATTCGCGCATCCAAAAGGGTGAAATAAATTTCCCGTATTCCTTGACAGGCTATGGTCGGCGAGCCGAACCTGAATACGGAGACAGTGGGCGCCAGAGCAGGAGGCGGCCATGTGGGAGCTGAATCTTCCCAGGCAGCGGGCCAGGGGGGCCGAGATGGTGAGCGGATCACCAGTGAGGAGCTGCTCCGCCGTGGCCGGTGCAGCGCCGCAGGATCTCCTGATCGACGTGTCGCCCCGCGGGGGGCGCGTCAGTGTGACGATTCGCGGCGAGATCGACATCAGCGTGCAGGCGGCACTCGAAGCCGCGCTGCAGGACGCCGTGGGGCGCAGCACCCACGGTGTGGATCTCGACCTGAGCGGGACAGCCTTCTGCGACTGCTCCGGCTTGAGCTGCTTCCTGGCCGCGCGGCATCGCGCGCTGGCGGCGGGCAAAACGGTGACCATCCAGGCTGCCAGCCCCCTGGTGCAGCGCCTGCTGGGCGTCACGGGCACCTGGCCGCTGTTCACGCTTCGGCAGCGAGCCCCGAGCCATCCGGCATGCGCCCCCGGCCTGTCGGCCACGACATCCGCGGAGGATGCGCCGTGCGGTGACGATGACCTGCGCGCCGAGGTCGTTCAGCTTCGTCGGGCCGTGCACACGCGCCCTGTAATCGATCAGGCCATCGGGGTGCTGATGGCAACGTACAGCCTCAGGGCGCGGGAGGCGTGGCAGGTGCTGGTCGCGGTCTCCCACGACACCGACGCCGAGCTCGCCGTGGTCGCTGAGGAATTGGTGACTTCGGTTCGGGGCCGGCCGATGTCCGACGCGGTCCAGCAGGAGGTGTGCGCGGCCGTGGCCTCGCTTCGCACCGGCCGTGCAGGTTCCGATGGGGTGCCGGGGCAGCAGTCCGTCCAGGAGGAAGGTGCAGGCGACCGAACGGCGTCTTCACCGGACGAGGCATGAGCAGGGAGAGAGGCGTTCAGGGTGCACAGCCCGTCGGTGCCCGGTACTGCCGGACCGCCGGGGCCGACATCGAAGAGGTACCGGCCGAGCAGGTCCTCGCGGGTTGAGCCCGTGTGTGACTCTCGGCAGGTTGTCCATGAAACCGCCGGAGGAGTCAGTGGTGGACGACGGTCTCGGAGGTGTGTCTGCGCCTCGTGCGTTCTGCGACCTTTGCCGGGCATCCATCGCCCCTGAGCAGGCTGTGAACGAGCAGGTGAAGGATTCGTCGTTCGCTCACCCCTTTGACCCCCGGCAGGACGGCCTGCGCACCGTGACCGCCTGTTGCGCGGATCACCTGGCCGAGCTCCAGCGACAGTACGGCGAGCGGCCCTACGTCACGGAGGAACTGTGGGTGGCGAAGATCGATCGGGCGATGCAGCAGCACCGCATGGGGCTGAGCAATGAACAACTGGTCCGGGAGACCGGGCTGACCTTGCTGCAACTCGAGGCCGCGGCGCGCTGGTGCCTCGGCGCCGGAACCGGTGCCGATGGCCGGGACGTGGAAGAAGCGTGAGCAGCCGGTCTCCGGGTGCGGGCTTGGTGGAGCCGGAGAGGGACCGCCCGTTCAGGGACGTACGACGGCTGTCCGCCCCTACTGCTGATGCGGGAGCGGGTGGTAGAGGGCTTGGGCGCGGGTCAGGTCGGCGGGCCCGTCCTGGTCGAGGTGGAGAAAGTAGTCCACCTGCCATGCCTGCGTGATGTGGGCCTGTCGGCTGGTCGTGGTCACCCACGGCGGGTACACGCGCAAGCCGCGCTTCCCGCCGGCGCCGGCGCGGGAGACGACGCCGTGTTCGCACAGCACCTCGCCAGGGAACACGAACTGTCCGAAGCCGTCCTTGTGGCGGCTGCTGATGACGAAGAGGTCCACGTCGTCGTCGGTGTCGAAGGGGCGGATCGGACCTTTCTCGGACCGCTGCCACACGGTGACGAACTGGCCGACTTTCGTCGGGGTGGTCTTGGCCACGCGGAACCGGATCGAGCGGCCATCGAGAGTGAACGCGCAGGCTGCGTACTCGGCGCTTTCGGGTTCCGGCACCGGCAGCGAGCAAGCGAACTCATTGGCGTCGTAGACCAGTGCCTTTGCCATTTGCAGATCACCGTGAAGCCCGGACCACGGTTGATTCGTCACCATGCCGCCATCCTGCCACCCACATCCGTAACGGCGTCCCGCCGGACAGCTCATCACTTCCGATCATCCGACAAGCACATTGGAAGACTCTCCGATCATCTTGGGTCGCTTCCGGGCAGACTTATCGCTCGCTGTGCCGACGCGCTTACGGTGCGGTTGCGGGCGGGTGAGGAACCGGAGCCCGCCGCAACCGACAACCAAGGGGAAGCGCCGATGGCGACTGTGGAAGTGGCCCTGAAGGAAATGATGACCGGGATCGAGGGGGCACAGGGGGCGGCCGTCGTCGACTACACCAGCGGCATGGCTCTCGGTACCTTGGGCGGTGGCCGAGACCTGGACCTGACGGTCGCCGCGGCCGGGAACACGGACGTGATCCGTGCCAAGGTTCGCACGATGGAGCATCTGGGCCTGAAGAGCCAGATCGAGGACATCCTGATCACGCTGGAGGGGCAGTACCACCTCATCCGGCTGGTGACCGGTCGCAGCGGCAACGGCCTGTTCGTCTACGTCGTCATCGACAAGGACCGCTCGAACCTGGCCATGGCCCGCCATCAGCTCAAGCGGATCGAAGAGCAACTCGAGGTCTAGGCGGCCCCCAAAGGACCGGGCTGACATGCGCCCATGAGTTGAAAACTTCTTCAAGCCATCACATGGAGAGGATGACAACTCATGAACGAGGGGGCCCGGACCGAGAAGAATGAGCAGGCACGACGCGTATCGCGGTGGCGTTTTCAAGGCGCCACCGCGATACGAGAAGACACCTCGACAGGCAGGAAGAGTGCTATGCAGGTCCCTCTCTACCAAGCCAAGGCAGAGTTCTTCCGAATGCTCGGACACCCGGCGCGAATCAGGGTCCTGGAACTGCTGCAGCACGGCCCGGTCCCGGTGCGGGACTTGCTCGCTGACATCGAAATCGAGCCTTCGAGTCTCTCGCAGCAGCTGGCGGTCCTGCGCCGTGCAGGCATCGTCGTATCCACGCGAGAGGGATCCACCGTCAAGTACGAACTCGCCGGCGGCGACGTGGCCGAACTGCTGCGCTCGGCCCGCCGCATCCTGACCGAGCTCCTGGCCGGGCGGAACCAGCTCCTGGCGGAACTCCAGCAGACCGACATGGCCCCGCCTCAGGCAGCAGCGGCAGTCAGCACTTCGGCGAGGTCTGCATAAAGAGCGGTGCGAGTGACCGTCACAGACTTCCTGCCGGGCTTCCAGGCCGGGAAACGGTGGCTTCATCTGCTCTGATGCCACCATTGCGGCGCCAACAGCACGGCCTGTTCCTCATTGCGGGCTCGATCCCGTTGTGGCCTGGATGACCGTTCGACCCGACCATCCTGTCCTGGTGGCGCTGGTTTCAAGTGGTGAAGATCGCCCACTGCTCTCAAAACCGCCGACCCGGGCATCATGGCGCTTGCCATCGTCGGCGCCGCCCACCACCTGCTGATGACGAGTTGGCCCGGCATGCCTGACCCAAGGCCCACCATGACGCGCCTGGTGGCCGTGTTGGTGGACGGCTAGCAGGCCGCCGGGTGCCGGCGTCGAGTACCGCCCCGGGCATGTCCGGACAGGTTTCCGGCGAGTGCGTGAACCGACCGTCGGCACGCCCGCTGGAACCGCCCGACCCCTGTGCTCGTCTTGTGCGCTGATTGTGTACGAAGCAGGGATGTAGGGGGGCGTTGTGACGCGGAACGTGACGAAGACCGGTCTCCTGGTGGTGGCCATGGCGACGGTGCTCGGGGCTACGGCCTGCGGCGGGGAAGCCGGCGCGGCGGCCGGGGGGAGTGGTGGGAAGCTCCCCGGGCACGTGAAGGGGGAGTCCGCGGCACCCTCCGGGGACGCGGTGTCGTCCGGTTCGGCGCCGAACTCTCTCGGCAGCGTTGGAAAGTTGTCTCAGACCGCGCAGACCGGAGTGTCTCCCGTCACCCGGCACGTGCCGTGGAACCTGGACATCCTGGACCAGCGGTCGCGGCCGCTGAACGGGAAACTCACCACCACCGCCACGGGCAAGGGCGTTCACGTCTACGTGATCGACACCGGAATGGACATCGCCCACAAGGAGTTCGGCGGACGTGCCCACCTCGGCGCCGACTTCGTGGGCCCGAAGGATTCCGGTGACTGCTTCAACGAGGGCGGGATGGGCCACGGCACGTTCGTCGCGGGCATCATCGGCGGGGCGAAGTACGGGGTGGCGCCCAAGGCGGACCTCGTACGGGTCCAGGGTGTCCTGTGCGAGAGCGAGGGCGGTGGCTCCCCGGCGGCGGCCGAGGCGGCCGTGGTGAAGTCGGTCAATTGGGTCACCGCGCACGCGCAGAAGCCTGCGGTGGTGAACATGTCGCTCAACTTCGACCACCGGTCGGCGGCCGTGGAGTCTGCGGTGAAGAAGATGGTCGGCGCGGGGATCCCGACGGTGGTGTCGGCCGGTAACTTCCATGACGACGCCTGCAAACACTCCCCGGCCGGCGTCCCCGGCACGATCGTCGTGGCGGCCTCCACCTCGAACGACCGCGCGTGGAGCGACACCGACTCCTACGGATCGGGCTACGGACGGTGCGTGGACCTGTACGCCCCCGGGCAGAAGGTGACCGCCGCCCTCGCGGGCGGCGGTACGACCACGGAGACCGACGGCGCGACGTCCTGGGCCGCGCCGCATGCGACAGGAGTGATCGCGCTGTACCTGTCGGCACACCCCCACGCCACGGCCAACGAGGTCCACGTCTGGCTCGACCACGCGGCCACCCGCGGTGTCCTGCGCGGCATCCGCTCCGACACTCCCAACCGGCTGCTCAACACCGGCGGCCTCTGACCTGCCCCGGCCGCCCCGGCAAGGTGCAGCCCGGCGAGATGCAGCCGGGCGTGCTCCCATCCTCCGTGCCTCGATGCCGACGATCGAGGCACGGGGCATTGCGTGGTTTCGCGCGGCTGAGGCTCAAGCCTTGTCGGCGACGAGCGGCGTCCCGGCCTGTTCGGCCTCGGCCGGTGCCACCGCCTGCACGCGGCCGCGGGGAAGGATCACGGCCACGACGAGCGAACCGGCTGCGGCCACGCACACGCCGGCGATCATCGGTGGTGTCACGTCGTTCAGCGCCCCCGTCGACGTCGTGCTCGCCGCGGCACCCATGATGGCGATGCCCAGGGCTCCGCCGAGGTTCATCGCGACGTCGGCGACCGCCGAACCCGCGCCCGACTGCTCCGGCGGAGCAGCACCTACGACCGAGTCGACCGAGGTCGGGGCGCCGAAGCCGATACCGAAGCCGAGGATTCCGAGCGAGACGAGAATCCGCAGGCTCGACGGAGAGTCTCCGAACGCCAGGACCGCCATGGACACGGCGACCATCAACGGGCCGAGCGCGGACACCGGTCCCAGCCCGAAGCGCTGCACCAGCTTCGGTGCCACCGGCGCGATGAACATGACCGTGCACATCCCGAGCATGTGCAGGCCCGCGGTCAGCGGACGGTAGTGCAGGGTGAACTGCAGGTACTGGGTGATGACGAAGAGGCTGCCGAAGACCCCGAAGAACACGGTCGAGATCGTCACCAGCGGCCCGCCGAACCGGCGGTCACGGAAGACGGCATGACTGAGCATCGGGCTGCTGGTGCGCTGCTCCCACCAGATGAAGGCGCCCAGGACCGCGACGCCGCCGATGAGGAACACCAGCGTGCGCGGCGAGGTCCAGCCGTGGGACGGAGCCTCGATGATGGAGTCGATGAGCGCGAGCGAACCGACGGCCGTGAGCACGAGGCCGGGCAGATCGAGGCCTGCGTGGCGTTCGTTGCGGGACTCGGGGATGAGCAGCAGGCAGCCGGCCACCGCGACCGCGATCATCGGGATGTTGATCAGGAAGACCGACCCCCACCAGAAGTTCTCCAGGAGGAGACCGCCGACGATCGGGCCGAGCGGAATGCCGAGCGAGGCGACGCCCACCCAGATGCCCATCGCCTTGGCCCGCTCGTCGGGCGGGAACACCTGGCCCAGGATCGCGAGCGTGCAGGGCATGATCATCGCTGCGCCCAGGCCCATACCCGCGCGGGCCGCGATGAGTGTGTCCGCGGATCCGGCGAATGCGGCCGCCGCCGAGGCGGCCAGGAACACCAGCAGGCCGGTGAGCAGCCCGCGCCGGCGGCCGAAACGGTCCGCGAGCGCACCGGCGAAGAGGATCGGCGCGGCAAAGGCCAGTGAGTAGGCGTCCACCGTCCATTGCAACTGCCCGGGCGTGGCGCCGAGTTCAGTTCTGATCGACGGGATCGCCATCGTGATGATCAGCATGTCCAGTGACGCGATCACCAGTGCTAAGCACATGATGCCGAGGATGACCCACCGACGTGGGTGACCCTGAGGCGTGTTCATAAGGAGCCCTTCCTGCAGTGGTCAAGGCCGGGTGCGTCACTGTAGGACCGTCAAGTTGACAGCGTCAACCTGGGTAAGGTTCGCAGCGTGGGAACAATCAGTCGAGGTGGCACGGGTGGCGCGCGATCCGCGCTGGTCGCGGCGGCGAGCGCGCTGCTGACACGTGGGGGTCCGGAGTACGTGACCCTGCGCGCGGTGGGTGCGGCGGCGGGCGTGTCGCGGACTGCGCCGTACCGCCACTTCTCCGACAAGGACGATCTGTTGAGTGCGGTCGCCGCGCAGAGCATGGACCGTCTCACTCAGGCGATGCGGAACGGTGCGGACGACGAGGCCGCAGGGGGGACACGTCTGTACCGTGCGTGCCTCGCCTACGTGCGGGCCGCGAGGGAGATGCCGGCCCACTACCGCCTCATGTTCGGCGACATCGCGATCGACACTCCCAGTGAGGAACTCGAGCGCGCCACCGACGCGTGCGCGAAGGTTCTCTGCAACCTCGTCATCGAGGCGAAGGGTGACGGCGTACTCGCCGCCGGCGACGTACGGGAGGCCGGCACCGTGCTGTGGGCGGCACTGCACGGCCTGGTGGACCTCACGCTCTCGCGCCGGCTGCGCGAGCCGCGCACGGTCGACGGTGTCGAAGGCATGCCCGCCCTGGTCGCGCTGGCCCTGCGGAACTGGGTCTCCGCGAAGGCCTGATGGGGCGCCCTTTCGGGCTTCCGTGGACTCGTCCGCATGGTGCCGAGGATTCCGCGTTTCGCGGCCGGTTGAGTGACGAGCGTCACACTGCTTCAGGTTGACGGTGTCAACCTCGCCCGTCACAGTGGATGTTGGTTGACGTTGTCAACCTAGCGTCGCCGGCGTCACTTCAATCGTGAAGTCAGGGATCCAGTAGGAGAGCAGCCGTAGAGCGCGCTCGAAGTGCACGGTCAATTACGGGGAGAGTACTGGTGTCGACCGATTCCCACACGCACGACCGCAAGCGCATCCAAGAGTTCGTGATCAATCAGATCGAATCCATAGGCGTCGAAAAAGATACTGTCTCGCTCGACGACACCCTCGAGACCCTCGGTCTCGACTCGCTCGACGTCGTGGAACTCAGTCAGACCGTCAAGAAGAAGCTCGGTATTCCCGTCAAGCCCAATGATTTCGTCAACACGGTGACGATCTCGGACGTGCTCTCGGTCATCTGTGAGCGCGCGGAAACAGTGTGAGGCGGCGCGTCGTAGTCACCGGAATGGGAGCGGTAACGCCTCTCGGAGCCGGGGCTGAAGCACTCCACCACCGTGCCGTACGCGGGGACAGCGGTATCACCGACGGACTCGGCCGGTGCGCCGACTTCGACCCCATGGAGGTCTTGAGCAGGCGCGAAGCGCTGCGCATGGACCGGTTCTGCCAGCTCGCGGTGGCGGCCGCGGACGAGGCCGTCCGGCAGGCGGGCTGGAACGACGGTCCACCCGCCCCGGCGCAGCGGGTGCACTGCGTCGTCGGCACCGCGATCGGCGGGCTCGACACGCTCGAGGCACAGCTGAACGTCCTGCGGACAGAAGGCCCGGAGTACGTCTCGCCGTTGACGGTTCCGCTGCTGATGGCCAATGCCGCACCGGCCCACCTGTCGATGCGCTTCGGTCTCGCCGGCGAGACATCCGCCCTGGCCACCGCCTGTTCCAGTGGAGCGCAGGCGATCGTTGCCGGAGCTCGGGTCATCCGCTCCGGAGAGGCCGACGCCGCGATCGTCGGCGGGGCCGAGGCAGCGACGACGGACTTCACCAAGGCGATGTTCACCTCGAGCGGGGCACTGTCGCCCACCGGGACATCAGTGCCGTTCGACCGCACGCGGGACGGCTTCATCCTGGGCGAAGGCGCGGGCGTCCTCGTGCTCGAGGAGGCGGAGACCGCCCGGGCCCGTGGCGCCCCGGTACTCGGGGAGATCCTCGGCTACGGGGTGACGAGCGATCACCACCACGTCACAGCCCCGGAACCGTCGGGCGCCTTCGCCGCCGCCGCGGTGCGTGCGGCGCTCGCGGACAGCGGGATCGACGCCAATGACGTGGCGTACATCAACGCGCACGGCACCGGCACCCGGCTGAACGACGCCGCGGAGTCGACCGCGCTGCGCCGAGCACTGGGGGACGCCCTGGCGGACATCCCGATCTCCTCGACCAAGTCCTACGTCGGGCATCTGCTGGGCGCCGCGGGCGCGGTCGAGGCCATCGCGACCCTGCAGGCACTCCGGTACCGGACCGCACCGCCGACCCACGGACTCAGCGAGCCCGACGAGGACCTCGGCCCGCTCACCCACGTGCAGGCCGCGCTCGCACTGAAACCGTCCGACAACGGGTGCATCGGGCTGACGAACTCGATGGGCTTCGGCGGCCACAACGTCACCATCGTGATCGGGGCCTGAACGTGCAGACCACTCGACAGATCACTCCATCAGCCGACCGGGTACCCGCCCGCGCCGCGACCGCCGCACCGTGGCCGGCGTACACACCCGAGAAGCTCGGCCTGAGCACCGGCACCACCGTCGACCGGAGGTACGCGCACAAGCAGTCCGGCGAAGACGTCCTCGTCAACGACGTCGCACGCCACCAGGACACCGGCATGCTCACCGCGGTCGGCACCCTGGCGAAGGCGCACCGCTATTTCAACGACTCGGTGATCGACCGGTACGACGCGCTGCACCTCGCCGAATTCATGCGGCAAGGTGTGGAGGTCATCGCGCATACACTGCTCGGCGTTCCGCTCACCCACCAGTTCGTGCTGCGCACCGTGCACCTCCGGATCACTGAACCGGCTGCGGCCGTCACCGCCGCTCACGCGGTCATCGCCTTCTCCGAGAAACTGGTTCGTCGTAACGGATCCGGTGTTGCCTATGCCGCAGCGGGGCCGGTCCACTGCATCGCCGACGGGCGCCACATCGCTCGCTGCGACGGCCTGGTCGGATTCCTGGCGCCGGAAACCTATGACGCGATGAGGGGCGAGGACGGGCGGAGGCGACTTGCCGCACCCGCGGGCCGCGTCCTCCCGGACCGGCCGCAGACGGTCGGCAGACAATTCCCGGAGAACGTCTTCCTCGGCCGGGTCACCGGACCTGTGCGGCAAGCGAGTTGCGTGCTGGTGCCGCAGACACATCCGACCTTCTTCGACCGCCCGCTCGACCACTACCCGGGCATGATGATCGCGGAGGGCGCCCGGCAGTTGGCCGTACTCTCCTTCGCCGAAGCCACCGGTACTCCGGCCAATCAGGTCCACACGCACGACGCCGCGCTGAACTTCACCAGCTTCGCGGAGCTGGACACGCCACCCGCGCTGCGGATCGTGTCCTGGGCCGCGGACGAGGCCGGCAACGCGGCCGACGCGGGCGCCGAGATCACCGTCGTGGCACAACAGGGCACGCGGACCACATCGACGTGCACGTTCCGTCTGTCCAGCGCGACCGAGGCTTTATCGGAAGGGAGGCTGTCATGAGCGTCGTCGTCTCGGGAGTGGGCGCGGCCCTGCCTGCCACGGCGGTCGAGAACGACGCCTTCGCAGATCTGGGGATCTCGGACACGTGGATCCTC
This sequence comes from Streptomyces sp. NPDC044064, assembly GCF_056434245.1. Taxonomy (NCBI): domain Bacteria; kingdom Bacillati; phylum Actinomycetota; class Actinomycetes; order Kitasatosporales; family Streptomycetaceae; genus Streptomyces; species Streptomyces sp. NPDC044064. Next base: position 72,788 of record NZ_JBWKFN010000017.1, on the reverse strand, counting down.
GACCGGACCGGCGTGCGCCGCCGGCATCACCTCCAGCCCGGTGAGCGGCTGGTCGACCTCGCCGGCGCGGCGGCCGCGCAAGCGCTCGACGACGCCGGCGTCGACGCCTCGGACGTGGACTTCGTCGTCGCGGCGACCAGCACGCCCGACCGGCTGTCGCCCGGCCTCGCGCCGGAGATCGGCCACCTGATCGGCGCCCGGTCGCCCGGCGCGGTCGACATGAACGGCGCCTGCACCGGGTTCCTCTACGCGCTGGACTACGCCATCTCGCGGGTCAGCCACGGTTCGGCGGACCGCGTCCTGGTCGTCGGCGCGGATGCCATGTCCCGCCTGACCGACCCGGCGGACCGCAACACCGCCGTACTGTTCGGCGACGGCGCCGGAGCCGTTCTGGTCGAGGCGGCGCGCGGTGCGGTGTGCGAAGTCTGCGTTCCGTTCCTTTCGTTCGGGTCCGCGGCCGAGTACGCCGACGCCCTGTACGTCGACCATCACGACAGAGTCGTCCGCATGGACGGCGCCCAGGTCTATGCCTCCGCGGTCGAGGCCATGACCGACGAGATCGCGTCGGCTCTGACCGCGCACGACATCACCCAGGGCGATGTCGACCTGCTCGTCTGCCACCAGGCGAACAGCAGAATCCTCAAGGCGGTCGTTCGGCAGCTGGGCTGGAGTCCCGAGCGCGCCGCGTCGTACGTCGATCAATTCGGCAACACCTCAGCGGCCTCGATTCCGCTCGCCCTTCGCAAGGCGCAGGACGACGGCAGGCTCAAACAGGGGCACACCGTCGTGCTCGGTGCTTTCGGTGCCGGATTCACCTGGGGAGCGGGCGTGATCGGGTGGAAGGCGTGCAGGCACGGCTGACCTGCACGCCGAGCAGCTGAGACCGGTCCTGCGGAACCGGCCCCTCACCCTTCACGCGCAGCGCCCCGATGCCCATCGATTTCCGTACAAACACGGGGGATCCGTGTTGCGTCCAACCTCGTCGAGGAGTGGAGTGCAATGACCAGTTCGAACGCGGCCACCACCATGGTGTCGCCGCCGGCAAGTGATGAAGAAGCCATGCTGCTCAACGGCTACCGGAAAATGGTCATCGGCCGCCGTTTCGATCAGCAGGCGACGAACCTGGCGAAGCAGGGCAGTCTCGCGGTCTACCCGTCCTCGTCGGGCCAGGAGGCGTGCCAGGTCGGCGCCGTGACGGCCCTGCGGAGCACAGACTGGCTGTTTCCCACCTACCGTGACTCGGTGGCCGTCGTCACCCGGGGCGTCGCACCCGGCGAGGCGCTGACGCTGCTGCGCGGCGACTGGCACTGCGGCTACGACCCCAAGGCCACCCGCACCGCGCCGCACTGCACGCCGCTGGCGACGCAGGCCGCCCACGCTGTCGGACTGACGATGGCGGCACGGCTCAACGGGGACGACGTGGTCGCGATGGTGCTGTGCGGCGACGGAGCCACCAGCGAAGGCGACTTCCACGAGGCCGTGAACCTGGCGGCCGTGTACGACGCACCGGTGGTCTTCCTCGTGCAGAACAACCGCTACGCGATCTCCGTGCCGCTCGCCAAGCAGACCAGAGCCGAAACGCTGGCCGCGAAGGCCGCGGGGTACGGGATCACCGGCGTACAGATCGACGGCAACGACTTCGGCGAGGTCCACCGCGCCGTGTCGAGCGCCGTCGACGCGGCCAGGGCGGGACGCGGACCGGCCCTGATCGAAGCGCTCACCTACCGGATGGCACCGCACACCAACGCCGATGATCCCTCGCGCTACCGCGACCCCGCCGAGACCCTGGCCTGGCGGGAGAAGGATCCTGTCGCCCGTCTCGCCTCGACGCTGCGCGCCCAGGACCTGCTCGACGACGCCGCGCAGCGCGCGATCGACGAGGAAGCGGCCGAGTTCGCCGCGCGGACCAGGCAGGAGGTCACCCGCTACGAGGCGCCCGCGCCCGCCGAGATGTTCGCGCACGTCTATGCCCGGCCGACGCCTCAGCTGAGGGAGCAGGCCCGGGAACTCGCCGAGAGGGGGGTCGCATGACGACCGAGACCACACCACGGATCACCACGGCGCCGACGCCGGCACCGGCTGTCTCGATGGTCACCGCGATCAACTCCGCGTTGAGCGACGCGATGCGGGACGACGAGCGCGTGGTCGTCTTCGGCGAGGACGTCGGGCACCTGGGCGGCGTGTTCCGCGCGACCGACGGTCTGCTGGCCGAGTTCGGCGAGCGGCGCTGCTTCGACACACCGATCTGCGAGGCGGGCATCCTCGGCGCGGCGATCGGGATGTCGTTCTACGGCGCCAGGCCCGTCGTGGAGATGCAGTTCGACGCGTTCGCCTACCCGGCCTTCGAACAGATGGTCAGTCACCTGGCGAAGATGCGGAACCGGACCCGGGGCACCCTGGCGGCCCCGGTCGTCGTCCGCATCCCCTACGGCGGCGGCATCGGTGCCGTGGAACACCACAGCGACTCGTCCGAGGCGTACGCGGCGCACACCCCCGGCCTGCATGTGCTCACACCCGCCACCGTCGCCGACGCCTACGGCATGCTGCGGCAGGCGATCGACGGCGCCGACCCCGCGCTGTTCTTCGAACCCAAGCGGCTGTACTGGGAGACCGACCACGTCGACCTCACGGCCGAGGTCGAGCCCATCGGCCGGGCGGTCGTGCGCCGCACCGGAAACGACGCCACATTGATCACCTACGGGCCCGCGCTGCCGATCGCTCTCGCGGCAGCCGATGCCGCGGTGGCGGACGGCTACGACCTCTCCGTCGTGGACCTGCGCTCCCTTGTGCCGTTCGACGAAGACACCGTGTGTGAGGCGGTGATGCGTACCGGCCGCGCGGTGATGGTGCACGAAGCGTCCGGCTTCGGCGGCTTCGGCGCCGAGGTGGCCGCCCGTGTGACCGAACGCTGCTTCGCCTACCTCGAGGCGCCGGTGCGGCGCGTCACCGGCCTGGACGTCCCCTACCCGCCGCCGCAACTGGAGCGGTTCTACCTGCCGACCGTCTCCAGGGTCCTGGACGCCGTCGCCGCCACCTTCGAGGAAGCGTGAGCCCCCGGATGACGACTCGTAAGACAGCCGGGACGGAGACGCAGGACACGGCCGAGTGGGTGTTCGTCCTGCCGGACCTCGGTGAGGGCCTGGTTTCCGCGGAGATCATCGAGTGGCTCGTCGCGGCCGGCGAGGTGGTCGAGATCGACCAGCCGGTGGTGGTGGTCGAGACGGTCAAGTCGACCGTGGAACTGCCCTCTCCGTACCAAGGACGCATCACCGAACTGCACGCCGACGTCACAAGGATGGTCCCGGTCGGCGCGCCGCTGGTGTCCCTGATCGGACCGCGGGGCCAGCAGCCGCCCGCGGGCGGCACCACCCACCTCGTCGGTCAGCTCCCGGCTCCGGCGGCCGGGGCGGCCGAACCCCCGGCCCGTCGGCTGCCCGCGAAGGGGCAGCAGCGGGGACGCGTCACGGCGGCTCCCGTCGTGCGGCGGCTCGCTCGCGAGCTGGGGGTGGAGCTCAGGGACGTCACGGGCACCGGCGACGGCGGTGTGATCACGAAGGACGACGTCCGTGCCGCCGCCGGCACCCCCGTTCAGGAGGAACCCAGTTGAGCACGAACCAGGCTTTGGCCGCGGACCAGGTCGTGGTGTGCCATGACTGAGGGGCCGGCCGTACACCGGGAGACGCTCGGCGACGTGGTCGTGCTGACCATGAACAGGCCGCAGCGGCACAACATCCTCGACACCGAGATGACCGACGCGCTGGTGAGCGAGACGTCCGCGCTCGCCCGGGACGACAAGGCCGCCGGGGTGATCCTCACCGGCGCGGGCCCGCACTTCTCGCTCGGCGGCCCGCTGGACGAGTTCGACGAGGTGCTCGGCGGTGATGACGACGCGGTGCGCGCGCACTGGCTGCAGCGCACCGAGGCGCTGGCGGCCCTCGTCCAGAACCTGTACACGATGCCCTGCCCGGTGATCGCCGCCGTGCACGGCCAGGCCGCGGGCGCCGGCTTCTCGCTGGCACTTGCCTGCGACGTACGGATCGCCTCCGACCGGGCGAAGTTCAACTTCGGCTACGGCGCGCTGGGTTCGTCGACCGACGGAGGGATGAGCTGGCTGCTGCCCAGGGTGCTGAGCCCCGCGAAGGCCGTCGAGCTGCTGCTCGAGCAGCCCGTCATCCGGGCGGCGCGCGCGCAGGCCGAAGGGCTCGTCACCACGGTGGTGCCGGCAGCGGACCTGCAAGAGAGGGCACTTGAGGTCGCCGGCGGCCTCAGCCGCAGCGCACGCCATGCGGTGACGGCCGCCAAACAACTGGTGCATGACGCGGCCTTCGCGACGCTTGCCGACCACATGAGGAACGAACACCGCGCATTCGTCGAAGGAATGCTCACCGACGACATGCGCCATGCGCTGGCAGCCCGCCGCCGCGGCGAACTGCCCACCTTCGGGAGCGCGCGATGACTCCGTCTTCGGCACCGTCGTCGCGCGAGCGTATCTGACGTATCGGCAGGTACGGCAGGTACGGCACGAAAAGTCCAGTGAACGAATGTGAAGCAGAGAGGGTGTTGTGCATGTCGCACAGCCTTGAGAACGACGCCGTCGTGACCGAGAAGGACGCCGCGGTCGTCGCAGAAATGCTGGCCGCGTCGAGGCGGAAGGACTGGGACCGCGTGGCCGAACTCCTCGACCCCGAAGTGGTCTGGTCCCTGCCCGGAAAGTCACGCATCTCCGGAGACGCGGTGGGGCGGAAGGCGGTGGTCGAACGGGCCCGGGCCATCGACGCCGCGAAGCTCACGACGGACCCGCAGCACCTGCACATGGGCAGCCGCAGCATCATCGCGACCATCCACAACACGGCCGAGACGCCCCTCCCGCTCGACGAATGGCTGGCGTTGGTCTTCACGGTCAGGTCCGGTCTCATCACCACCATCGACACGCACCTGACCGACGTTCCGATGCTCGAGCGGTTCTACGCGGCCACGGCCTGACAGGGGCGAGAGCCCGCCGCACACCGAAGAAGCGCACATCACACGAAAAGGAAGCCGAGTGGACGTCAAAGAACTCATGCACACCCTCCTGAGGGCGTGGCAGACGCACGACGACGACGAGCGTCGCGCCCTGGCGGAGAAGGTCTTCGCACCATCCGCCGTGCACCGCGTCGCCGGGGAGAACCTCAAGTTCACCGGGCGTGACGAGATCGTGGCCAACATGGCTCAGGTGAACCGGGAGCAGATCCAGGGGGCCGGTGTCGCCTTCAACTACGGCAGGACCGTGCAGAACGACAACGGCATCTACCAGGAGTGGACCATCACGGCTCCCGACGGGAACGTCCTCCGCTCCGGCCGGGACTTCTACATCCGTGACGACGAGGGGCAGATCACAGCCTTCTACATGTACGGCGGCGTGTGATCCGTAAGCCCCGCCGCGACGCCCGCGGCGGGGCTCCCCCCATCCGCGGCCGAGTGCCGCGTCGAGATCCCTTCGATTCCAGCAGTGTGAGAGGTGACACCGGGCGTGACGGAAGTCAGTGTCGTGGAAGACCTGCAAGAGTGGCGGCTCGACGAGGATGTCGCCCTGTCGTTCGACCGCACGATCGATCGTCGCCGGGTGCACCGGTCCGCGGTGTCCGAGGTGTTCATCACCGACGTGCGCGCGCTGGGCGAAGGCCGCGTGGCCCTTGCCGCACAACTCCCGGCCTACCACGCGTATTTCAACGACCACGGGTCGGCGATGACGGTGGACCCGCTGCTCGTCATGGAGATCTGCAGGCAGGCGGGATCCGCGACGGCCCATGAGCTGGGCGTCGACGCGAACGTGGTGGCGATCCCCGAGGACTGGCATCTGTACGTCGCCGAGCCGGCCGCATGGCCCAGGGACGAGCCCGTGATCGACCTGCGTATCGCCGGTGAGTTCCCCTTCACCCGCGTACGTCGTGGCCGCCCGCGCGCCGGGATCTGCAAACAGCGCGTCTTCGCCGGCGGCCGACAGGTCGCGACTCTCCAGGCCAAGGGCCGGTTCCTGGACCACGCGGAACTGGAAATGCTGCGCACCGCGCAACGGGGCACCCCGCCGCCGTGGACCTCCGACATGCTCTACCGGCCGGATCCCCAACTGGCCCAGCCCCACATCGTGGGCCGGCGCGACCCCCTGAACGTGGTCCTTGCCGATCTGGGGCACGGGGAAGGCGAGATGTCGGCGCGGGTCGCGCTGCCGCTGGCCAATCGCGCGCTCTTCGACCACCCCTACGACCACGTGACGATGTCCGTACTCACCGAGGCCGCCCGGCAGTTGATCGTGTCGGTCGTGAACGCCCCGGGACACGCCATGCGGGGCTGGCACCTCACGCGGCTCGCCGGACGTTTCTCCCAGTTCGTGGAGTTGGACGCGCCGGTCACCGTCCGTGCCCCGCTGCCCGTGTCCGAGACCGGCGAGTGCGAGATCCCCGTTGCCGTCGAGCAAGGCGGTGAACAGATCGCCGACATAGCGGTGACCCTGACCCGCGGTGTGGAGGAGCGATGAGCACATACCCGGTCACGACGGTGTGGACCGATTTCGGCGGTGTCCTGACCCCTCCCATCGAGGAGAGCCTCGCCAAGTTCTGCGCGGACAACGGACTCATGCCGCAGGAGTTCATGGGTGCGGTGCGGACCGTCAGTGCCCAGTTCGGTACCTCGGACCTCCTCGAGCCGCTGGACACGCCGATGATCGACGAACCGGCATGGCTGCAACTGGTCTCCGAAGCGCTCGGCAGGCCCGTCGGCGTACGCAGTTTCGGCGAGGCCTGGTTCGACGGCCGACCGGCGAACCACGAGTGGGTCGAGACACTGCGCGCGTTGCGCCGGCGCGGTGTCGGGGTGAGCCTGATGTCGAACATGGTCCCGAGCTGGGACGAGCGCTGGCGCCGCATGGTCGACGTCGACGAGTTGTTCGATCACGTCGTCCTCTCCTTCGAAGTGGGATGCCGCAAACCGGGTGCGGAGATATTCGAGCTGGCCGCGAACCGGGCAGGGGTACGTCCCGATGCCTGCGTGCTGATCGACGACACGGAGAAGAACTGCGCGGGCGCACAGGCCGCGGGCTGGCACGCCATTCACTTCGTCGACGCGCGATCGGCTGCCGAACAACTGGCCCAACTGATCGGCGAACAGCCGAAGTGAGCGACACATGACGTCGCGCCCACCCGTGACCCGAAGAACTGAGGAAAGCGAGCAGCAAGTGGTCGATCCGAACGTCGGCTGTGCCTTCGTGACCGGTGGTTCCCGAGGCATCGGCGCGGCGATCGCACGCGAGCTCGCCGCCGCCGGGCGGCCGGTCGCAGTGGGATTTCTCCGCAATCGCCGAGCAGCGGAGTCGGTCGTGTCCGACATCGAAGGCACGGGTGGCACGGCGATCGAAGTGGCCTGCGATCTACGTGATCCCGAGGCGATCGACCGGTCTTTCGGCAGGCTGGAAGAACGCTTCGGGCGGGTGGCCGTCCTGGTCAACAACGCGGGTGTCCGCGCCGACGGCCTCTTGCTCGCCATGGAGGACGACGAATGGCGTCAGGTGCTCGACGTGAACCTGACGGCCGCCTACCACGCCTCGGCGCGCGCCCTGGGACCGATGGTGCGGGCGCGCCACGGCCGCATCATCAACGTCACGTCGATCCTCGCCCAACAGGCCCTGCCCGGCGCCGCGAACTACGCCGCGGCCAAGTCGGGCCTCGCGGGCCTGACCCGGGCCCTGGGTGTCGAAATGGCACCCAAGGGGATCACCGTGAACGCGGTTGCTCCGGGGCTCATTCGCACGGACCTCACGCGTGAGGTGGGGCACTTCGAGGATTCGGCTCGCAGGAAGGTACCGATGCGGCGACCGGGGCGGGTCGAAGAGGTCGCGGCCTGCGTACGGTTCCTGGCGAGCAGCGAGGCGTCGTACGTCACCGGACAGACCCTGACGGTGGACGGTGGCATCGCGGCGTCGGCCTTCAGCATCACGTGACCGGATCGAGGCGGGGCGGGTCCGCTCGGCCGGTCCCGCGACGGCCACGGCGCAGTCGGCCGTGGCGACGTACGGCTCCCGGCGGCAGAACGGTGGGCCGTCGAAGCCACGGTGACTCGGCGTGCTCCGCGCGACGAACGGGTCAGGGCAGCACCAGGGAGCCGCCATCGAAGTACGTGAGCAGCGGCTCAGCGGCATCCGAGCGGGACGGCGGGTGGAAGGCGAGGGCGCGCAGGGCCGGCGCGACCCGGGTCGCCTCACTGCCGCGGATGAACTGCATGCCGCCGAGCAGTTCCAGGGCGCGCGACGCGATGTCAGGGAGGGCGTTCTGGACGGCGTAGCGGGCCACCAGGACGCCGGCCACCGACTCCTCGTCGCCGAGGAGAGGGCCGGTCACCCGGGCGGCGCCCTCGAGGAGCGCGACGGCGGCCTCCATGTCGATGGCGAGGGCGGCCCGCTCGGCGGCCGTGCCGCGCTGGTGGTCGAGCACCTGCTCAACGAGCCACATCGCGCCGCCCGCGTAGCCGGCGGAGATCAGCAGCTCGAACCAGACGATCCCGGCCGACCGCAGATCGTCGAGAAGGGTGGGGGCGTCGGTACCGGCCCGCACCATGAGGCCATGGGGTACGAACACGTCCGCCAGGCGCACCTCGTCGCTCTCCGCGCCCGCGAGCTGGTCGTTGGCCCAGAACGGGTGCACGCTCAATCCGGGCGCGTCGGCGGGCACGAGGGCGAGCGCCGGCTCGGGTTCGGCGCCACCGGCGCGGTGGATGGCGACGCTCGCGGTGAACAGACTCATCGAACGCGACATGCTGCAGGGCTTCTTGGCGCCGGTCAGCAGGAACCCGCCCTCCACCGGACGCGCGACCATCGTGGGTTCGAGGACGTTCTGGCCGGTGCTGCCCTCGGCCCAGCCCGAGGCCAGCACCAACTGCTCGGGCACGATCCGGTGCAGCAGCGCGCTCTGTCCGTCGGTGAGCCGACCCGCCTCGGCCGCGAGCGAGTACAGCATCGCGACGGTGAAGTGGTGCATGGAGACCGCTGCGACCAGCGAGGGCGACACCGAACCGAGCGCCAGTTGGACCCGTAGCGCGTCCAGCGGGTCGGCTTCGAGGCCCCCGTACCTCCCGGGTATCAGCAGGCCGACCCCGCCATGCATGCGGAACAGATCGATGGCCGGGCTGCCGGGCCGCTCTCGCTCCGGGTACGGGCTCTGCTCGAGTTCCTTGAGCAGCCACGGGTGGAAGCGCTCGCACACGGAGCGGGCAGTGTCGAGTGAACGCATGAGAACCTCCGGAACGGACGCGCGGAGCCGATCTCAGGTGCCGAACACCGCTTAGGTCGGGGTGACGTTGCGGGCGCACTCCCTGAACGTGGCGCGCAGAAAGGCGCAGTTGCTGCCCCGCTCCGGGTGCCCAGCTGCTTCCGCCGCCCCAGCAGCACGCCGGCCTGTCCGGGTGCGGCGGCCGTGTCGGCCTGGCCGGCCATGTCGATCACCGAGTCGTCCGCGATCGCACAGCGGCCCACCACGTCGGGGTGCCTGGCCGTCCCGGATTCGGGGTCCTGCTTCAGCCGGAAGGTGTCTCGGTACTCCCCTCCGGTGCGGCTTCGACAGCTCCTTCGATCTCGGTCTCACCTCTCTCTGACGCACCGCGGCCGGCTGGACCGGTCATTCGGCGGAGAGGGCAGGATTCGAACCTGCGTGGACCCCGAAGGATCCGACCTTGAGGCGTGCTCGCTGGTCCCCGATCAACCACTCCGGGCACCTCTCCTCGCTCCTGGCCCCGGGGCGCTGCCCCGTTGCCTTCGCGTGGAAAAGACTGGCAGGAAGCACTGACGGGGCGCTGACGGGCCGCTGATGCACCCCGTGCCTCCGCAGCCGCCGTGCCAGGTGCAGCCGCCGTGCCACGCCGTCCGCCACAGGAATGGGCAGAGCGGGTGGAGCTTTAGCCCCCGCGTGGCCCGCCGCCCCGGGACCGGCGGGCCGGCGTCCTCAAGGACGCCGACGCGGGGTAAGCGGAACCTACTCCTCCGATTACTGAAACGGAAGCCCTTGCTCCCATTGACCCTCGGCCTGCATAGATGCAGCCTGAGCTCCACGCGCAGCGAGGGAGCACAGCATGAGCCGAGCCACCGACACACATCGCGTCATCGAGTACTGGACGGACAAGGACACCCACGTGATCTTTCCCGTCGAACGAAGCGAAGAAGTCGACCGCATGAGCGATGCCCAGTTGATCTCGAAGTACGGGAACCCCGAGGACGGGGCAGCCACGCGCATCGTTCACTAGGTGATGTCCGGGCGGGCAAGCCGGCCTCACTGCGGGCAGAGCCCTGACGCTCATGGCAGGTGATGGTCGGTGCGGTGGCGGCTCGGCGGTGTTCCCCATTGACGCGTGAAGGCCCGCGAGAACGCCGATACCGAGGTGTAGCCAACGCTCCTGGCCACGGCCGGCAGCGCGTCGGCGGTGTCACGGAGGCGTCGGCCTGCCAGTTCCAGGCGCCAGCGGGTGAGGTAGGCCAGTGGTGGCTCGCCGACGAGTTCCGTGAAGCGCCGGGAGAGCGTGGCGCGGGAGACGCCGACCCGGCGTGCCAGTTCCTCGACGGTCCAGGGCTGCGCCGGGTCCTCGTGCAGGAGTGAGATCGCGGCAGCCACCTGCGGGTCTCGCAGGCCCAGGACCCAGGAGGCGCCGTGATCGCCCTGCTCCGCGGTCCACCGACGCACGATGTGGACGAAGAGCACGTCGGTCAGCCGGTCGATGACCGTCCGGGAACCGGGCCGGGGCTCGGCGAGCTCGGCTGTGAGCATCCTGAGGGTGTCGGCGAGTTCGCTGCGCTCGTGGTCTTCGCCGTCGGCAGCGGGCAGAACCAGCACCGGTGGGAGGGTGAGCAGCGGGCGGGAGACGCGTCCGTCGAAGCGGTAGCCGCCGCAGATGATCTGGGTACGGGGCCCGGGGCCGGGGATGTGGACCTCCGACTCCCGGTGTCCGGGTTGCGCGGCGACGAGGTCGTCATAGGCCGTCGCCGGTCCGCTCGGTGCGCCGGACATGACGTGGCCGGCGCCGACGGGCAGCAGGACCAGATCACCAGTGGCGAGCCGGACCGGCTCGGCCCCCGGGCGGCGCAGCCAGCAGGAGCCGTCGACGACGGTGTGGAAGACCGCGATCGGCAGCTTCGGGAACTCGATGCCCCAGGGCGCTGCCACGTCGACCCGGGCGAGCACGGTGCCGCCGATCTTGGCTGCGGCGAGGACATCCGCGAGCGCGTCCATGCCGGCAGCCTAGACGAATACGTGAGACGAACGGCAATGAATGTGCGCATCACAAGCATGGATCGGCTCAGTCGGTGTTCGTAGCGTCGAGATGTCCGAACCTGTTCACTGAACGGAGTACCCCGTGCCCGGCACGAAGGTCATCCCCCTCCCGCTCCTCGGGAAGCGGAACGTCAACGCCTATCTGCTCCTCGGCCGCCGACCGGTCGTCGTCGACTCCGGTGTCCCCGGCAGTGGCCGCAAGGTCTACGATCGCGTCGCCGAGCAAGGGGTCGACCCGAACGACATTTCCATGATTGTCGTCACTCACGGTCACATCGACCACTTCGGCGGAGCCGCCGAACTGAGCCGTCTGACCGGGGCGCCGATCGCCGCGCACGTGGACGATCTCGGGCAGTACACCAGCGGCCGGGTGCGCGAGCCCTACCTGCCGACCGGGAGGCTGGGCAGGCTGCTGGCCCCGCTGCCGCCTTTCCATGTCCGGGCCGAGCCGTTCACTCCGCAGGTCCTCGTCCGCGGGGAGACACCGCTCGGGGACTACGGCATCGACGCACGCATCGTCCCCACCCCGGGCCACACCGCGGGGTCGGTGTCCGTCCTCACCGGGGCGGGCGACCTGGTTGCGGGAGACCTGATTGCGACACCGCTGCTGGGGCTGCTGCCCCGTCGGCCCTGGAACCCACCGTTCCACGACGACCCGCTCGCCAATCTGGCCAGTCTCCGGCGCATGCTCGACCTGGGACCCGAGCGTCTGCACGCAGGCCACGGTGGCGTGCTTGACCCTGACCGGGTACGGCGGTGGGCGGTGCGGGAGCAGCGACGGCTGGAGCGGCTGGAAGCGAGGGGACGGCTGCGGGTACGGGTGAATGACGCCGTTTCCAGCGATGCCTGAAAGCCTGTCACCGTCCCGCGATCACCGGTGCCCTTGAAGATCTCCGGACCGTCATGGTGCTATGCGGATTCCGGAGGCGGACGGAGATTGCTTTCCAAGGCTGTGGCGCTGCTGCTCGTTATCGGGTTGGTGCCGGAGCGGCTGCACACGGCAGAGTGGCATGGTGACTCAGCTGGACGCGACTGTCCCGCTGGTAGCCACGACCCTGCTCGAATGGCGTGATCAGCTGGCGGAACTGGCTGAGTGCCGCCTGTTCAAAGGGAGTCCTTCGTGACGGGACGCGACGTCATACTCAACGAACTCGCCCAGGAACTGCGCCCGATGGCGCAGGGCATCGAATGGTTCGACGGCCTCGGCCCGGAGGAGCAGTCCGAGGTGCTGCTCTTCCTGAGCCATCACTGCACGCAGGCTCGCGCCGTCACCGAGGACGGACCGGAGAGCATCCGCCGAGCCGGGCTGCGCCCGACGCACACACCCGCGGTGCTGATCACCCGCGGGCGGATCGACCAGCAACTGGGAAAGATCGCCCTTCTCACCCCTGTCGACGAGCGCCGTAAGGCGTTCCGGCTTCTGATCGCGGTACTCGCGATCGCGGACGGACGGCGCCGCGAGCGCTACTGCTCCGGCGGATGCGGTCACTGGTGGCACCGGCTGACCGCCACTGAATCCGCCGGCTAGAATCCGTCGCTCCCGGCCAGGCCACCCTCGGGACGCCGCTCGACCGACGCGGCGACCACGCCGAAGCTGGTTTCAACTCGACGTTCAAGTAGAGCGCGGACGGGCTCAGGCGGAGTCGTGTGTCCGGCGCAGGACCAGGGAGACGAAGCCCCAGGTTTCCCGGTAGACGCGCAGCCATTCGGTGCGGCGGCCCGTGGCCGTCTCGAGCACCTGCGAGCTGTCCGGATGGTCAGGGTGGTCCAGGGCCCATGCGGCCAGGGAACCCCAGCAGGCCCATTCGTAGTCGTCCAGCTCCTGACGCGTGCTGACGTGCCCCTGCACGGGAGTCCAGCCGTCGGCGACGACACGGTCAAGGGTGGTCGCCAGGTCGGTGAAGTTCCCGAGCATCTCGACGGCCTCCTGCGACGGGGACCTTTCCCAGAACCCGTCACCGATGAGGACACGGCCGCCGGGAGCGAGGTGTTCGCGGGCCGCGGCGAGGGTGGGGAGCAGACCACCGAAGGCATGCGCGGCCCCGAAGCTGAGGACCACGTCGAAGGGCTCCCCGGACACGAACTCCTCGGCCTTCTGGTGGTGCAGGACGAGGCGCTCCTGGACGCCGAGGCCGCGTGCGGCGGCGGCCGCCTGGGCCAGGGCGTCCTCGGAGATGTCCACGCCCTCGGCGTGCACACCCGGCCGCGTGGCCAGGGCGCGCAGAAGCCATTCACCTCCACCGCATCCGAGGTCGAGCACCCGCTCGTCGCCCTTCGGGAGCCCGCGGTCCAGCAGTCGGCGTACCGACTCATCGCCGAGCGGAGATTTGATCGGGTGGTCGGCATGGGCGATGCGGGAGATCTGTTCGCGATTCACCGCGGCAGCATGCCAACGGCAGAGCGAGGGCGCACCTCATTTACGGCGACCCCCGGAGCAGCGTCACCGGGCCGGGATCGGCTGGGTGATGTTCAACGGGTTGCCATCGGGGTCCTGGATGTGGGCGACGCGCTGTCCCCACGGCATGTCGTTGGGGCCACCGCGGACCGAACCGCCCAGCGCCGTCACCCGGCCGAGAGTCTCGTCGACGTCGTCGACACCGATGCTGAGCAGGATCCGCGGTGCCGCCCCGGTCCCCGGGTCCGTCTTGGCCACCAGCCCGAGGTCGGTGTCGCCGATGCGCAAGCCGATGTAGAAGGCCGGGCCTTCCGCCGGTACCCGGAAGATCTCCTCGGCGCCGAACAGTTTCGTATAGAAGCCGAGCAGGACGTCCTGGTCGGCAGTGATGATCACTGGCTGGATGGTGGACATGGCACTCCTGTCGAGAACGGTCGTGTCGCTGGGTGGACCGTTCGAGGACGGTGAACTCATCGGCGTGAGCGTGCAGTCCTTCATCTGTTCCATGACGCCGAGAGATCGTCCGTGTTTGTCGGAGCCGGCATCGCCTCGACGATTAACCGATCGACATCCCGATCTCGACCGGGTTGGCTGAGCCGCATGCCCGAACTGCGTACTGACCGTCTCCTCCTGCGCCGGTGGCGGGAGTCCGACCTCGCACCGTGGGCGGCGATGAACGCCGATCCCGAAGTCCGGGAGCACCTGGGGGAGTTGCTGACGCGTGAGCAAAGCGATGCCGTGGTGGCGGAGATACAGGCCGCGTTCGACGAGCGGGGTTTTGGGTGGTGGGCGCTGGAAGTGCGGGAGTCCGGCGAGTTCATCGGGCGCGTCGGCTTGGACGAGGTGGGCGAGGACATGCCGTTCGCTGGGGTGGACATCGGTTGGCGGCTGGCGCGTTCGGTGTGGGGCCACGGTTACGCCACCGAGGCTGCCCTGGCCTGCCTGGCTTTCGGCTTCGGGACCCTGGGACTGACGGAAGTGGTTGCGTCGACGACCGTCAACAACCTTCGTTCCCAGGCGGTGATGCGCCGCATCGGCATGACCCGCGACCCGGCCGACGACTTCGAGGATCCAAGCGTTCCCGAAGGGCCACTCCGCCAGTGCGTGCTGTACCGGACCTGTACCAGGCGCGGTTGATCAGGCCGGGGCCGTGCGGCTGCGGCCGCTGGGTGCTGCCCGGGGTCAAGAACCACAGGGACTAGATCTGGGGCAAGGGTGAGACCCTCACTGCGCGACCGGCTTCCGCTCGTGGGGGATCTGCTCGCCGGCTTCGATCGCCACCGGGAGCCGATTCTCGGCGGGTGGCAGCGGGCACGTCGCGAAGTCGGTGTAGGCGCACGGCAGGTTGGTGGCGCGGTTGAAGTCCAGCACGACGGTGCCGTCGGGTTCGGGGGCGTCGATCTGCAGGGCGCGGTTGGCAGCGTAAGTGGTCACGCCGGAGGTCGTGTCGGTGAACAGCACCGTGAGGCTGCCCGGTGCGAGCCCGTCGAACGCCGTCAGGCTGAGCTCCCGGCCGCCGATGCGGAAGGCGATACGGCCAGGTGCGTCGTAGACGTGCTGCAGCCCCTCGACGGCGGCGCCCACGGTTGTCGGTTGCGGTTCGGCGAAGGGGACGTACCTGCCGGTGACCGCCCAGCGCGGGTCCGGGGCGTATGCGGGCGTCCCGGTGAACGCGGTGCGCAGTGGATGCTGTGGGTGCCTCGGCCGGAGCAGGTCGTGGCCGCCGCGCTTGGCGATCTCGATCACCGCATCGCCCCAGGCAGCCTTGACGTCGCCGCGTTCCCGGATGACGCCGAATGCGTGTCGCCCGTGCACCGGGGTGCCGTCGACGACAAGTTCCTCGCCGTCACCGAGGACGACAGTGACGCCGGCGTCGTCCGACGACCAGGTGCCGGGCGCGTCGGGGAAGCGTACGGGGTCGGCACTCAGCCAGTGCAGGCCGGTGATCGCAAGGAATCCGTGCTCGTGGGCGAGCGCGGCATCCCTCCGAAGGTGCCACGCCTCCCAATCAGCGGCGAAGGCGTCGATGCCGGCGGGGGAATCCTGGACAGTCATGCGTACTCCTGCGGGATGCGGTGCTGATGGAGGGTGGGGGTACTGGGAGTACGGGTCACGTGGTGCCATGTCCGCCGATCTCGATCACCGTCTTGCCTCGGGTGCCTCCGGCCTCGAAGCGTCGGTGGACCTCGGTGAGCTCCGCGGACGGGACGACGGTCGGGGGGTCGTGGGGAAGCGCCCCGGAGGCAAGAGCGGACAGTGCCCTGGACAGGTGCTCGCCGATCGTGGCGGGGGAGCGGCGGGCGACGTCGCCGATGTTGTATCCGGCGACGCTGCGGCTGTTCTTCCACAGATCCCAGACGTCCGCCGTCCAGTCCGCGTGGCGTCCGAGGTCCCCGTAGACCACGACCCGGCCGAATGGGGCCAGCACATCCAGACTCGCGCGCCGGACCGGCCCGCCGACCGGGTCCAGCACCAGGTCGACCCCGCGTCCCCCGGTGAGTTCCAGGACCGAGGCCGTGAAGCCTTCGCGGGCGAACAACGCGTCGTAGCCAAGAGCGCCGGCCTGTTCGCCCTTCTCGGGGGAGCCCACCGTGCCCAGGACGAGGTTCGCGCCGAGCGCGCGTGCGATCCGAGCCGCGGCCGAGCCGATTCCGCCCGCGCCGGCATGGATCAGCACGGTCTCGCCGTCGCGCAGCCGTCCCGCGTCCGCCAGCACCCCGTAAGCCGTCGGATACACGCATGGCACTCCCGCCGCGTGTGCCAAGGGGAGCGTGCCCACCGGCCGGACGAAGTCCGTGTCCGCCACGGCGAACTCGGCGTAGCCGCCGAAAGCCGGAAGGTAGGCGGCGACACGCTCGCCGGCAGCCGGTCCTCTCGCCCCGGTGCCGAGCGCGACGACCGTGCCGGATACCTCCAGGCCGGGCACGTCGTAGCCGCCGTGGCCGTCGGGCTCGCCGAACTCGCCACGCCGGTGCTGCACCTCGGCGAAGTTCACCCCGGCGTACGCGACCTCGATCAGCACCTGGCCCGGACCTGGCACCGGTGTCGGCGTCCGGATCTCCTCCAGGACCTCAGGGCCGCCATTCGACTTGAATCCATATGCACGCATGCGGTGTCTACCTCAACCGTTGTGTCGGGCTGGAAGCCGAGAGCCTTGGCTCTCCACGAAGGAGGTGCGTGTCAGGGGACGCCGCTCGCCGGAGGCGCTCTCGGTTCAGAGATGGGCGAAGGGGACGCACCAACCGGATCCTGAGGTGTTCGTGGACCAACGACTTGGTGCATGGCGTTGGCCGGGAACGACCGTCACGGGCGGCTGGGGGCACAGAGGCAGGAACGGAGCCGCGGGGGAGCGACAGGGCACCTGGCGTGCGGCGTCACCGTCCGGCGGAACAAGCCGTGGTCGTGACGCGCACGTAGTCGACGTGGCGGCGGGTCACGAGCACGGTCATGAGGCCAGCAAACCACAGCCGCCGCGAACCACACCAGTGACACGATGAGGAAGCAGTAGCCGCCGTACAGGGGACTCGATCACCCGGAGGTCATACGTCTCGGCGAGGCCCGTCGTCAGCTCTCCCTGTCCGCAATGCAAGACCTGCCCGGAAGTTCTTGACCGACATGGTGGACGTCTGCTGAACTCCCGTTTCATGAACCCGCGCGTGGACCTGACTCGGCGGCGCCACATCGATCTGGCGCACGTCTCCAGCGCGTTTTGTTGTCGCTGATCCGGCCAGTGGTCCCCAGCAGCAGCCGGTGTGCACCGACGGTGCGCCGGTCACAGGCGGTGCGAAGTCGCCCGTAATGCGGCGCTGTTCTGTGGGATCGCCGTATCCGCCTCCTGAACTCCTCTTTCTCCGGCTCCTGCGCACATCTCTCCGTCCCGGCTGTGGGGAGAAGTGTCGGCGGAACCGGGGATCGCACGGGCAAAGAGGCTGTTCGAGCAGGCCGAAGCGGTCACTGAAGACAGTCGAGCCGTCAGCCGGTTAGGGCCGACCGAGCAGCGTGCCATCAGGTTCGGCGGGTCGCCGCCGGCCGTCCGGCATACCCGGTGATCGGCCCGTCTGCCGATCGTTCACTCCCACCCTTCACCCCTCAGCACCCGGTGGTGCGCCCGCTTCCCCCGAGAAGGACCTCCTCATGTCTCTGTCCATCCGCAAGCTCACCGGCCGCGTCGGTGCGGTCGTCGAGGGCGTCGACCTCACGGCGCCGCCCGATCCCTCGACGGTCACGGCACTCCGTGACGCGCTGGGCGAGCACAAGGCGATCGTCTTCGACGACGTCGACCTCGACAACGCCGGTCAGGAGCGCGTGGCCCGGTGGTTCGGCGAACTCACCACCGCCCACCCGAACGTGCCGGCTGCCGACGGCACGACCCACGTGCTCGCCGTCGACAGCGAGACGTCCAAGGCGAACGAGTGGCACACGGACGTCACCTTCGTGGTCAACCCGCCGCAGCTCACGACGCTCAGGTCCATCGTGACCACGCCCTACGGCGGCGAGACG
Source organism: Streptomyces sp. NPDC044064 (assembly GCF_056434245.1). Classification (NCBI taxonomy): domain Bacteria; kingdom Bacillati; phylum Actinomycetota; class Actinomycetes; order Kitasatosporales; family Streptomycetaceae; genus Streptomyces; species Streptomyces sp. NPDC044064. Next base: position 54,608 of record NZ_JBWKFN010000017.1, on the reverse strand, counting down.
CTCGTCGCGAACGCCGGCGCCGCCTACCGCGACCTGCCCGAACCGCTGCGGGCCCTCGCGGACTCGCTGCGCGTCGTGCACACCAACCAGTACGACTACGCCCGCCCCGACGCCACGATGCAGCAGCAGCAGGAGTACGACCGGATCTTCGTCGCGACGCCCTACGAGGCCGAGCACCCGGTCGTGCGGGTGCATCCGCTGACAGGCGAACACGGGCTGTTCATCGGCGGGTTCGCCAAGCGGATCGTCGGCCTGTCGAGCAGCGAGTCGGCCGACCTGCTGCGCATCTTCCAGTCGTACGTGACGCGTCCGGAGAACATCCTGCGCTGGACCTGGTCCCCCAACCAGCTGCTGATCTTCGACAACCGGATCACCCAGCACTACGGAGTGGACAACCACGACGACCACCCGCGCCGCCTCAACCGGGTGACAGTCGCGGGAGACACACCGGTCGGTGCCGACGGCCGTCGCAGCGAGCAGCTCGTCGGGGACGCCTCGCACTACAGCGGTGTGCCGGCGGTGGCGGCATGACCGAGGCACACATCCTGGCGCCGGTCCTCACCAAGGGCCCCGACGCCGAGACGAGGAGCGCGCGGCAACGCGAGGTGTTCCTGCCGGGCGACGCCCGCCGTCGGACGCCGATCAGCACACTCCGCGAGCGACTGCGCTGGCCATTGGGCATCTACACGACGCCGGTCGTGATCCTCATCGCCTGGGAGGTGCTCGCCAGGGCCGGAGTGCTGGCGAAGACCTACGCTCCGGCACCGACCTCGATCGTGAAGTCCGCCGCCGATCTGTGGCAACAGGGCGTCCTCGGCCCGGATCTGGCCATCTCGCTGCAGCGGGCCGGCATCGGTCTCGCGATCGGACTGACAGCAGGCATCGTCACCGGTGTGCTCGGCGGGCTGCTGCGCAGTGGTGAGTACCTGTTCAACGGCGTCGTGCAAGTGCTCAACACGATCCCTCTCCTTGCGGTGCTGCCGCTGATGATCGTGTGGTTCGGCATCGACGAACTCACGAAGGTGCTGCTGATCTCCTTCGGAGCCGGCGTCCCGATCTATCTCAACCTGTTCGCCGCGATCCGGGGCGTCGACCAGCGGCTGATCGAGATGGCACGCGCAACGGGCGCGGGTACCTGGCGCCTGGTGACGCGCGTGCTGGTGCCCGGGGCCCTGCCGGGGTTCCTCGTCGGTCTCCGGTCCTCTCTCGCGTACAGCGTTCTGGGCCTCGTCGCAGCCGAAACGGTCAACGCCGACCAGGGACTCGGCTTTCTCATCACTCAGGGGCAGACCTACCTGCAGACCAACCAGGTCTTCGTGGGGCTGGTGATCTACTCGCTCCTCGGTCTGCTCGCCGACCAGTTCGTCCGGGTTCTCGAGCGGGTACTGCTGCGGTGGCGACCCAGTTATGAGGCGTCATGAGCAGCGCAGTTGCGACGGAGCCCCGTCGGCAGACCGGGGTCGTCGTCGAGCAGGTGGTCCGTCAGTTCGGCGACCGAGTGGTGCTCGACCACCTCGACCTCGCCATCGCCGACGAGGAGTTGGTGATCCTGCTCGGCCCCTCCGGCTGCGGCAAGAGCACCCTCCTGCGTCTGCTCGCCGGACTGGACCGGCCCGACGGAGGGCGCGTGGAGGTCCCGGCGAAGCGGGCGATCGTCTTCCAGGCCGACCGGCTGCTGCCGTGGCAGCGCGTCCTGCGCAACGTCACGCTCGGCCTGCACGGACCCGACGCGGAACAGCGGGCCCGCGACGTGCTGGCCGAGGTCGGGCTCGCGGGCCGTGAAAAGGCATGGCCCAAGGAGCTCTCCGGCGGCGAGGCCCAGCGGGTGTCGCTCGCGCGGGCACTGGTCTCGGAGCCCGAACTCGTGCTGCTGGACGAACCGTTCGCCGCACTCGACGCCATCACACGGCTGCGCATGCACGACCTCGTACGCAGGCTGCGGACCAAGCACCAAGCCGCCATGTTGCTCGTCACCCACGACGTCGACGAGGCGATCGCCCTTGGAGACCGCATCGTCGTCATGAGCAACGGCCGTATCGGCACCTCGCACGAGGTCCACCTCTCCGCCACGGACCGCGAAGCGAGCGTCGCCCGCGAGGAACTGCGCGCCCGCCTCCTGGCAGACCTCGGCCTCGCCGGCCAGCACTGACCTGCCCGAACACCCTCACCCAGCACAGAAGGCACGACAGACATGCGCACCAGAACCACCAGAGTCATCGGCACCGTCGGCCTGCTCGCCCTGGCCAGCACCCTCGTCGCCTGCGGATCGGAGTCGGACACCGCCGCACCACTGAGCAACGTCGGCGCGGCGAGCACCGCCAAGCACCCCGAGTGGAGCAGGTACACCTTCACCATCGGCGACAACGGCGGTGACGGCAGCCAGGCCCTGGCGAAGCTGACCGGCGTGTTCGACAACGCCTCCTACAAGGTCAAGTTCGCCCGCTTCACCTACGGCCCGCCGCTCGTGCAGGCTGCCGCGTCTGGCGACATCGACCTGGGCAGCGTCGGTGACGTACCGCCGATCACCGGGGCCGCCAAGGAGTACGGCTTCAAGGTCGTCGCCGTCAATCGCTCGCTCACGCCCGATCAGGCGGTGGAGAACATCATCGTGCCGAAGGGCTCGCAGCTGAAGACGGCCGCCGACCTCAAGGGCAGAAGGATCGCTGTTCCGCAGGGCAGTTCGGCTCATGGTCTGGCCCTGAACGCACTGAAGAGCGTCGGTCTCACCCCCAAGGACGTGAAGCTGGTCTTCCTCGACCCGGCGGCCGCAGCAACGGCGTTCAACACCGGCAAGGTGGACGCCTGGTCGATCTGGAACCCGCAGTCGGCGATCGCGGTCAAGAACGGCGCCCGGATCCTGGTGAAGGGTCTCCCGCCGATCGACCAGACGAGCAGCTACTACGTCGCAAGCGCCACGTCGCTGACCGACAAGACCAAGCGCGCGGCTCTCACGGACGTCCTGAAGAGGCTCTCGCGAGAGTTTGCCTGGGCGGTCAAGAACCCCGACAAATACGCGCAGGCACTCTCGCAGGAGCAGGGCATCCCGCTGGACGACGCCAAGACGTCCCTGGCTGCCTACTCGAACCGGGTCACTCCGGTCGAGCAGTCGGACATCGCGCTGGAGCAGAAGCTCGCCGACGCCTTCCTGGAGGCGGGGCAGATCACCAAGAAGGTCGACGTCGCGTCGATCACCGACAACCTGCTCCCGGCCGGCTACGACAGCTCGAAGCTCGCGGTCGACTGAGCCTCGCCGTCCACCTCGAAACGCAAAGGAGAGAACCCATGAGCCCGAGACGGCGACAGCTCCATCTCAACGCCTTCCTCATGGAGGCCGGCCACCACGAGGCAGCGTGGCGGCTCCCGCACAGCAATCCCCGGGCGGACTTCGATCTGCGGCACTGGATCGAGCTGGCACAGCTGGCCGAGAGCGCCAAGTTCGACTCGCTGTTCCTCGCGGACGGCCCGGCCCTCATCGGCACCGGCGAGTTCCGGCCGCCGGGCCAGCTCGAGCCGTTGACACTGCTGACCGCGCTGTCCCAGGCGACCAGCAGGATCGGCCTCATCGCGACCGTCTCGTCGACGTACAACGAGCCGTACAACCTCGCCCGTCGGCTCGCGTCCGTCGACCACGTCAGCGGCGGCCGCGCCGGCTGGAACATCGTCACCTCGGCAGGGGCGGACGAGGCGGCCAACTTCGGCCTGGACGACCGCCCCGACCACGCCGAGCGCTACGCCCGCGCCGACGAGTTCCTGAAGATCGCCAAGGCGCTGTGGGACAGCTGGGAGTCCGAGGCCGTCGAGGCGGACAGGACCACGGGCCGCTACGCCGACCCCGGGCGCCTGCACCGGATCGGTCACCAGGGGAGGTACTTCAAGGTGGCCGGCCCGCTCAACGTCGAGCGTCCGCCGCAGGGCTACCCGCTGCTCGTCCAGGCGGGCTCCTCCGAGGACGGCAAGGACTTCGCGGCCCGCCACGCCGAGGCCATCTTCACCGCCCACACGACCTTTGAGCGCGCGTCCGCCTTCTACGCCGACATCAAAGCGCGGACCAGCACTGCGGGGCGCGACCCGGAAGGCGTCATCGTCCTGCCGGGCATCGTTCCGTACATCGGATCGACCGAGGTGGAGGCCCGGGCGCTTGCGCAGGAGTTCGACGAACTGCGCGTCCCGGAGTACGGACTGCGCCAGCTGGCCGCCGTGTTCGAAACCGAGCCCTCGGTCTTCGAACTCGACGCGTCCCTGCCGGACTTCATCCTAGCCAGGCCCAAGCTGGAGGGCTCGCAGAGCCGTTCCGACCTCATCATCGATCTCGCGGTGCGCGAGCGGCTGACGGTCCGGCAGATCATCTCCCGGCTCGGTGGCGGGCGCGGCCACTTCGAGTTCGTCGGCACGCCCGAACAGGTCGCAGACACGATCATCGACTGGTTCGAGGGCGGTGCCGCGGACGGGTTCAACATCATGGCGCCCGCCCTGCCGTCGGGCCTCGCGGCCTTCGTCGAGCACGTACTGCCGATCCTGCGGAGCAAGGGGCTGTTCCGCGAGGAGTACGAGGGCACGACCCTGCGCGAGCACTACGGGCTCCCGGTCCCGGCGAACCAGTTCCACGACTGACCTGCCGGCGACTCCCACCGCTTCCCACAGCGGCGGGAGTCCGCCCGCGCCGGCCCGGCAGGGTCGTTCCGCTACGCCCTGTACCGGTAGCGGATCCGTCCGCGGGTCAGGTCGTAGGGGCTGAGTTCCACGAGCACCCGGTCGTAGGGGAGGATCTTGATGTAGTTCTTCCGGATCTTCCCGCTGATATGCGCGAGCACTGTGTGCCCGTTCTCGAGTTCCACCTTGAAGGTGGCATTGCGCAGGCACTCGACGACTGTGCCTTCGACTTCTACACCCCCTGATGTTTTTGTCATGGTCTCTCACTTCTCCTGTTCTGTGACGGTGTATTCGGCAGGAAACGAACGCGGTGCGCGCTCGGCACGGTCGCTCTGCGCGATATGAGGGAACATCAGCGGCGGACGAACTCCAGAGTTCCGGCTGCGCGCCGGGCACCGATGCTCTCGAAGAGTGCGGTAGCCGCCGCGTTGGACTCGTTCACCTCAGCCCACGCCGAAGCGGTCCCGGAGCGGTGCAGCGAACCCAGAGCGTGGGCCAGCAGCGCCAGGGCGATGCCGTGGCGTTGCCAGTCGGCTCGGACCGCGATCAGCCCGATCCGTGGCTGCCGGGTCAGCGGCGCTACCCGGACCAGCCCCACGTACTGGTCGGAGTGCTGCGCGACCGCGTACTTGGACGGATCGACCACGGTGGTCCCCGCCGGCCGTGGCAGCACCTCGGCCGGCATCGTCTGCCATCCGACGGCGGCTTCGACCTCGTCGCGGATGATGCGGTCCAGGGCACGCAGCGGGCCCTCCTCCGCCTCACCGGCAGGCACGATCGTCACGCCCGACGGGGGCCGAACCGAACCGAGCCCGGTGACCTGTGGGTCGGTGGGCACGTCATAGCCCCACTCGCGGCGTACAGCGGTGAAGCCGGCCCGCTCCCAGGCGGACCTCGAGTCGTGGTCGGCCTCGTCGACGACGGTGTAGAGCGGTGTCTTCAGGTCCGCCAGCATGGCATCGGCGATGTGGTCGAAGACCGCGCCGTGCCACGCGTCGACACTGATGAAGAGCCGCCCGTCGGGCCGACGTGAAGCGTCGCCGCGGCCGACCGCCCGATCGTCCTCCACGGCGGCCCACTGCATGTCCGAAGTCCGCGTGACCACGACCGCGTGGTTGGGCGTGCCCGGAGTGGAATGCGCAAAGTTCATAGGTGTTGCCTCTCAGGAGTGCCTTGTCCGAGGCGCTCCCGGCGACACCTAAGTCAACCGCCCACCGTGACGAAAAGGGGGAGCACCCACACCGATACAGCCTTCATGGGTCTCACCTCCTCGCGTTCTCTCACGGCTGCCCAGACGGTACCAGCGACTGCCGGTCCGCCCAACTCATTTAGACCGTGGCCTACGTGGTGACGCGGACGAGTCGCTTGCAGCAGCACCAAGGAGACGATGTCTTACCAGGCCGGTCGACCAAGTGGAACGACATCGAAGATCGTATGCCTTGCGTCCATGCGTGAAAGGCTCGCGTTTAGCGGTCGTCAAAGGAACGTTGACAGCTGCTCCCTAGCGTTTCCGGTGCATCGGTCACCGATCAACGACAAGGTGGAGTGCGCATGTTGTTCCGTACACGAGACAAGGGCAAGATTGCTTCCTTATCCGCCGGGGTGAACACGCCTCGGCGGCGGGGCGCCGTCGTAGCCGGGGTGCTCGCGTGTGTGTCCGTGGTGGCGCTGGGGACGTCCACCGCGGCCTCGCAGTCGACGCAGGCGGCTGTGTCGGCGGCTCCGGCTGCCGACTCGGCGCGTGAGCACTGGCAGCCGCCGACGCACCAGGACAAGGCTCTCGGGACGGCCGGGGCGCAGCAGGAGAGTCTCAACACCGACTTTCTGATCAACGATGTGACGCCCGCGCAGTTCCGGGGCTCGTGGTACCAGTCCCACATCAAGGGGATCAACGTCACGTGGATGGCCCCCTCGGGGCGGGACGCGTACGACCGCTGGGACTGGATCGAGATCGTGAACAGTGACGGCAAGCGCGTCGCGTGGGACTGGGCCTGCGGCAATGCCCACTGCGCCGCGTACGGCTCGACGCTGATCGACGTGAGCCTGCAGCACGGCAGGGAGTTCAAGGCTCGCTACTGGAGCGACGCAGGCCGGGTCAGCCAGGGCCGGCTGCAGGCCGAGTTCGAATTCTGGGTCTGACGTGGAAGGCCGAGAAGAGATGACGCGAGGAGCTGAACACCGCTCGCTGCGGAAGCGATTGATCGGTGCCACGGTCGTGGTCTCCGTACTGGCGGGCACTCTCGGTGCGGGAAGTGCGGTCGCCCAGAGCAGGCCGGAGGCCCGGCCGCGGACGCAGGCCCAGCCGCAGGTGCGAGCAGCGGACGGCGACGAGGAGTTCGCCAACCTCTACACCCACACGGTTCAGAACGTCCGGAGCGCGATGCTGGGGGACGAGGCCGTCCGGATGCCCGGGACCGGTCATCTGATCCGGAACCCGGACCCCACCGCCTTCCAGTCGATCAACATCGGACGGCTCGCCGAGGCCAACGGCATCGAAGGCGGCATGGTGCGGGGACTCTTCCGCCGGTCCGACAACTATCTGCTGGGCTTCTACGTGCGCAACGGGAACCGCGAGACCGTCTACACGTTCACCGAGGGCGGGAGCGACATGATCCCGCCAGGCGTGTACCAGAGCGTCCAAAGGTCGCGCTTCCCCTTCCCCGTCACCTATCGCGACCTCCCCAGCATCCAGATCAGCCGTGGCCTCCTGCGGGATGCCGTACGGCAGCTGTTCGTCAATGACCCCGGCACGAGCAACCACGGACTGCGGGATCATGTCGAGAGGCTTGCCGTGGCCCTGTCCGAAGGGGCGCGGTTCCAGGTGATTCCCGGGCTGATCGCCCAGCACATCCGGGGCGGGCAGACCTGGACAGTGGGCAACCACGAGCAAGAGATCCATGACTGGAGCGATCGGTCGACGGTCGTCGTGAACGCGCACGCTGCCGACCCGAGCGGCACTGTCGACTCCGTATGGCAGCGGCAGCGCCGTTACAACTGGAACGGCGCCAGTGTGCTGCTGACCGCGCTGGATCTGGCCCGCCGGATCTACCTGATCAAGCCGCCACCGAGGCGCTGACCCACCGACCCGGTCACCGAGGGCTGCCGCCGCCGTGCTCCACCTCGTGCTGGAGGAGGCGCCGCTGCCACTGCGCCAGTGCCTCGGCGCGGCAGCCCCCCGGTGCCCCCGGCGGTGACGATGAGCCGCACGGCGTCCACGCGATGATCTACGCGCTGGTCAGCGGGTGCGCCTGGCGAGCGTTGCCGCCCTGTTTTCCCCGCAGCCCTGACGGCTTCCATGGGCGACCCGGACACCATGGGGCAGGTTCGTTCGATCGACAGTGGCGTGTCTGTCGCCATCAATGGGTTCGCCGGCACCCTGACCCGGCTGCCTCCGACTTGGTCCGGGCGAGTCGGATCAGGGTGAGCGAACCGTCAGTCCTCCAGGCGGACCGGCATCAGGATCGAGAAGGTGCTCTCGTCGTCGGGCCGGCGGATCGCGATCGGCACTGTGGGGGTGCCGAGCTCGAGAATCAGTCGGTCCCGGGCCCCGGCGGCCAGCGCGTCCAGCAGGTACTCACGGTTGACGGCGATGCGGTTCGGCTCCGCGTCACCGTCTGTGCAAAGGGTCGCCGTGCCGCCATCCTCCACCCTGATCACGCTGAGGTCGGGGGCTCCGGCCTCTGCGGAACGGACCGGACCGGTCTCCAGGGCCTTCCGGAAGGCCGCCACCTCGACGACGGCGCGGCGCCCTGTGGCCCGGGGGAGGAGACGACGGTAGTCGGGGAAGTCGTGGTCGAGGCACGCACCGGCTGCCTGCCTGTCTCCCGCCTCCAGCGCCACGCGGTCACCGTCGACCGACAGCCGCACGGCTTCCTCGCTGTCCAGCAGCGCCCGCATCGCGTCGACGAGCGGGGTGGGCACGATGACCTGCACTCGGCTCCCGTCGTGCCCGGCGATACCGGCCTGCGCGACAGCCATTCGGTAGCGGTCAGTAGCCACGACGTGGAGTCTCTCGCCCTCGATGTCGAACAGGACCCCGCCGAGCATCGGCAGTTCAGGGTCGGTACTTGCCGCGAAACGGACCGCGTCCAGCGCGGCTGCCAGCTCGGGTGCGGCGCTTGACAGCCGGACGGTGGCGATGCGGAGCGACGTCATGGCATTCTCCCGGTGATCGAGTAGTGCTCGGAGCGCGGAGAACTCGCTGCGGGCATCGGACAGTCCCTGTTCCAGACGGCACAGGTGCGCCTTGAGCAGTTTTCGCACCAGATCGGTGTCTGCGCCGGACCAACTGGCCAGCACGAGCCTGATGTCCGGCAGTGGCATCCCGGCCCGGCGCAACCGGGCCAGCAACCGGGCCTCTTCGAGTTGCCCGGGTTCGTACCAGCGGTATCCGCTCACCGGATCCACCCAGGCCGGGACCAGCACACCGGCACGGTCGTAGAACCGCAGGGTGCTCACGCCCAGACCGCTGTCGCGGGCCATCTCGCCAATGCTGTGCATGTCGTTCTCCACACCCAGCACTCTGGGCCCTGCACAAGGTCGAGGGTCAACCGGGCTCGGGAACGGATGTCGCGACAGCGGAAGAGAGGTGCTGCGGCTCGACGGCACTGAAGCGAGACTGTTGGCGGAGAAAGCTGTCCCCAGGGTCGTACTGTCGAGGCCGAAGCGAGGAGGAATTCTGATGCGCAGGGTGACCTATTCGATGGGCGTCTCGCTTGACGGCTACATCGTCGGGCCGGACGGCGACTTCAATTGGACGGCGCCCGACGAGGAGGTCTTTCGCTTCGTCACCGACGAGATTCGAGAGGTGAGCTGCCACCTGCTGGGACGAAGGCTGTACGAGACGATGCTGTACTGGGAGACCGCCGACCAGGATCCATCGCTCGACGACTCGATGCTCGAGTGGGCCGCGATCTGGAACCCGCTCCCGAAGGTGGTGTTCTCCACCACGCTGTCGACGGTGCAGGGCAACGCCCGCCTGGCCACCGGAGGCCTGGCGAAGGAGATCGAACGGTTGCGAGCCGAGCCGGGGGAGGGCCACATCGCGATCGGCGGTGCGACTCTCGCCGCCGAGGCGGCCACGTTGGGCTTCATCGACGAGTACCGGGCCAGGGTCTACCCAGTGCTGGTAGGCGGTGGCATTCCGTTCTTTCCCCAGCGAGAGCGCCGGGTGGATCTCGAACTCGTCGAAACCCGCACCTTCAGCTCGGGAATCGTCTACCTCCGCCACCGCGTGGCGCGTTAGCCGGTTCGTCCGGCCCGACCACGACGCGGATCACCGTGCGCACAGGGCCCAGTCACCCGGCGGCGGACAGGCGACGCAGCAGCTCCTCCTGCGAGACGTCCTCCACGTGGGTCAGAAATACCCAGATGTGACCGGAAGGGTCCTTCAGGATGACGGTGCGGTCACCGTGGAACATGTCCTTCGGCGGCTGGATGATCTCAGCGCCTGCGGCTTCCGCGCGCTCCGCCAGGCTGTCGACGTCCGGCACGAAGACGTGCAGCGTGACGGACGTACCTCCGCCGAGTGAGGTCGGCGCGGCGAAGAAAGCGGCCTCCGTCTCGCCCGCGCCGGCGTCGCCCAGCATCAGGGTCGAGCGTCCGATGGTGATCTCCGCGTGCAGAATCCCACCGCCCGGAGCGTCGATCCTGAAGTCCTCACCGGCGCCGAACGCCCGCTGGTAGAAATCGATCGCCGCGGCGGCGTCGTCGACCATGATGTGCGGGATCACGGCATAGCGGTAGCGGTCGGGGATCTCGATGTGGGTTGCGTGCTCGGTCACTGCGAACCTCCCTGAAAAGGCGCCGCTGGTCGTTCCTGCGGCTCTGGAAGGAACCTAGAAACTCAAGCTTGGTTGAGGTCAAGCGGCGATGTGGCCCTGCAAGCGGTCTCCTCCGACGCTTCTGTTGGCGGATGAGAACTCAAGTTGGTTTCCTGCGCGAAGCGGGATGCTGTATCCGGGTCGGTGCCGATGGCGCCGGCCGAACGAAGCGCACGCCCGAGGTCTCCGGTGAGGATGCGAGGGTGTCGCCGCCACCACCACAGGTCGGGGCCGGGCAGCCTCTGGAACTGTTCGAGGGCTTGGCCGTCGTCGTCGACGGTCGCGGCCTTGTACCGGTTGTCCAGAGCTTTTATCCGCTCGGTCCAGAGCTGGACGATGTGTTCGTCCAGCAGGAGCCACGCCTCGTGCAGCCAGTTTCGGCAGTAGAGGTCGTTGGTGTACTCGTAGATGTCGTCGTCGTAGCCGTGCTCGATGACGTTCACCAGGGCAGCCCAGGCGTTCACCCTCTCAGCGACCGTGAATGCCGTTCGCCAGCCGCGCTGGTGCAACAGCGCCCCCACCTCGGTTTCAGTAGCCACGTGCGTGAGGCTCTCACGCCCGGGCGAGGCCGTGCTCCTGCACGTGCGCCTGTGCGCTGTGCGGGGCACCTTTCGGGGTGCCTGCAGAGGGTGATGGTCTTCGTCAGACCGTGTCCCACAGCGCAGCGTCCCAACTCGGCGGCGTACCCCGTGAACGATGCACAGAAAGGGCACTGCGACGATGACTGCCGGGCATTCCACCACTGATATCGAGCCCCGGGACCACCCCGCGACGTTGGCCACTGCCCCCGGGGGTCTTCCCCTGCTCGGACATGCCTGGCAACTGCGTTTCCGTCCTCTGCGGTTCCTCGACTCCCTCCGCGGACAGGCCGACCTGGTCGCACTCCGGCTGGGCCCGATCCCGGGATACCTGGTCAACGAGCCCAGGTTGGTCCACGAGCTGCTCGTCGTACGCAACCGTGAGTTCACCAAGACCGGAAGCCCGCTGTACGAGACCGTGCGCGTCCTGGTGGGCAACGGCCTGGGTACGAGCGAGGGCGAATCGCACATGCGGCAGCGCCGCACGCTCCAGCCGCTGTTCCAACCCCACCGCATGGAGCACTACGCCCAGATCATGACGGCTGTCGCCGAGGAACGCAGCACCACTTGGCGCCATGGCCGGCGCCTGCGCATCGACCGGGAGATGTACCGGATCGCCGCCACCGCCCTGACCCGCTGCCTGTACTCGGCACGCCTGCCCGACGACGCGGTCCACGAGATCACCACATACCTGCCTGTCGCCTTCGCAGGCGTCGGCAAGCGCGCTGCGCTGCCCATTCCCTGGCTCCACGCACTGCCCACCCGCGAAAACCGCGCCTACACCACCGCCGTACGCCGATTGCACGCCCTGGTGGCGCAGCTCATCGACGACCGCCGGAACGACCCCACCCCCAGCCCCGACCTGCTGACCGCGCTGCTCGCCGCCCGAGACGAACACACCGGCCGGCCCCTGCCCCAACAGCAGATCCACGACGAGGTCATGACCCTCCTCCTCGCGGGCACCGACACCACCGCGGCTCTCCTCGCCTGGACCCTGCACCTGCTGGGGGCACACCCCGACATCGACGAACGCCTCCACGCCGAACTCCGGCACGAACTCGGTGACAAGCTGCCCACCCCGGACGACCTGCCCCGTCTCGGCCTCCTGCGCCGGGTCGTCGCCGAGGCCCTGCGCCTGTACCCACCGGCCTGGCTCACCCCACGCCGTGCGGCGACCGACGCTCAACTCGGCGGACACAGAATCCCGGAGGGCGCCTACGTCTTCTACAGCCCCTACGCCCTCCACCATGCACCCGGCCACCACCCCCGTCCGGACGACTTCGATCCGGACCGACCCGAGGCAGAGCTGTCCTACACCGGTGCCGGCTGCGCCTTCCTGCCTTTCGGCGCGGGCCCCCACAAGTGCATAGGCAATGCGTTCAGCCTCGCCCAAGTCCACCTGACCCTGGCCACCATCCTGCCCCGCTGGCGCCTGAGCCCGGACCCGTCCCACACCGTCCGCCCCCGCGCTTTCACCACGCTCATTCCAGGCCCGCTGCTGATGCGCACCGAGCAGCGCACGCGTTGAAGGCGGTCGTCCCCAACTGCGGGACACCGGAGATGAGTTCGGAGCGGCACAGGTAGCTGGGCAGGACACTCCGGCCGACGCGGTTGCTGACGCCGGGGGACTAGGGCGCGTATCGAGTCGTGATCATCGGGTGGTCCTGGTGAGGTCTTTGATCCAGATCATCGAGGCGTGCAGGTGGAGACTGGCGAGGTAGCTGTCGGGAGTCTTGTCGTATCGAGTGTCTCACCGTCCCAGTTCCGGCCTCCTGGTACGTCACGCTCTGGGGCGGGTGAGGCACGTGGAGCCGACGTGAGCCGACCGGTGCACTGATATCCGGGCGGGGACTCATGGGACATGGCCCGGCACCCGGCTCAGGTTCCGGGGAGGATACGGCGCGTTTCGTAGGCCCACATCGCGATCTCGACCCGGTTGCGGGCGCCGAGTTTGGCCATCAGGCTGGCCAGATGCGTCTTCACCGTGCTGAGGCTGATGTGCAGTGCATCGGCGATCTCGGTGTTGGTCAGCCCGCGAGCGACGGCGAGGAGCACCTGCTCCTCGCGGGCGGTGACGGGGGAGACCGGCTGGGCCACGGGCCGGCCGGCGGGCAGGTCCGCGAATGCCTGGAGCAGACGGACGGTGACGCTGGGCGCGATGAGCGCCTCACCGCCGGACGCCGACCGTACGGCCTGGGCCAGAAGGTCCGGTCCCGTGTCCTTGAGGAGGAATCCGCGGGCGCCGGCACGCAGCGCGCCGTAGACGTACTCGTCGAGGTCGAACGTGGTGATGACGACCACGGCCAGCGGGTCGGCGACGCCCGGGCCGGCGACCAGCCGGGTGGCCTCGAGCCCGTCGAGTTCGGGCATGCGGATGTCGAACAGGCAGACATCGGGGCGTAGTTCGCGGGCCAGACGTACCGCTTCCCGCCCGTCGGCGGCCTCGCCGACCACCTCGATGCCGGGCTGGGCGTTCAGCATGATCCGCAACCCGGTGCGGATGATCGTCTGGTCGTCAGCGACGAGGACGCGAATGGACACCGCTCTCGCTCCTCGCTCTCGGCAGTTCGGCGTCGACATGCCAGCCCCGGTCGGTACCCGGGCCGGCTCGTAGTGTGCCGCCGAGCAGGGTCGCGCGCTCGCGCAGTCCGGTAAGTCCGTATCCGTCGCGACCCCGGCCGGTGCGCCGGCCGTTGTCGCGCACGCTCACCCGTACCGTGTGCCGTTCCGCGGCGACCCGGACGACGAGCTCGGTCGCGTCGACCGCATGGCGCAGCGCGTTGGTCACCGACTCCTGCACGATCCGGTAGACGGCCGCGTCCACGGCCGGGGGCAGCGCGTCCAGTTCGCCGTCGAGCCCCAGGTCGACCCTGAGACGACCACCCGGCGCGCGCACCAGGCGCTCCAGATCCGCGACACCGGCAGGCGGCGCCAGCTCGGCGCCGACCCCGCGGTCGCGCAGCGCGGCGACCATGGCGCGCATTTCCTCCAGCGTGCGCGCCCCTTCCTCCTCGACCCCCTCCAGAGCCTCGACGGCGGCGGACGGGTCGGTGCCCGCGAGCACCCGGCCCGCCTGGGCGATGATCACCATGGCCGACACGTGGTGGGCCACCGTGTCGTGCAGTTCCCGGGCGAGCTGCTCGCGCTCGCGGGAGCGCACCTGCTCCAACTGCCGCTCGCGAGCGGTCACCCGGAACCGCACGGCAGCCCCGACCACGCCGGGCAGCAGCAGGAAGACGAAGCCCACGACCTTTTCGACGACCGGGGTCTCGTCCGTGACGACACACAGCGCGCCGGCCGCGAGGATCACCGCGCCGCCCAGCACGATCTCGCGTCCCGATCCCCACCGGGGCAGCGCGTACACCAGCACGAGCACGATCGCGCCGGTGTACAGGCCGACGGGCTCGCGCGGTGCGGCGACGAGCGAGGCCACCGGCTGCAGGACCACCGAGCCGAACGCCAGCGTCACCACCGCCAGCGGGCGGGTCCGGCGCCACAGCGGCAGCAGGCACAGCCATACGGTGAACACCACCGCCACCGGTCGCCACACGACGTTCTCGCGCAGGGTGGCCTCCAGCGCCACACCGGCAAGGCCCGCGGCGAGCAGCACCCAGTCCCGCCGCACCCGGGCGGGCGCGTCGGGCGGCCGGGGTTCGGTCCACAGGGTTCGCAGGTCGTCTCGGAGCACGGTTCTCAGCCTAGGGACCGCGGCGTGCCGCGCATCGGCCGAAAGGACGGGTCGTCACTCCGCCCCGGGGCCGACGGATCCGCGGCCCGCGGGCCGATGCCGCGGAGCGCCGTGGCGACGAGCCTCGGCATCGGCGGCCGTACAAGGACGGCCGACGAGGTGGTTGGAGGACCCGATGCTCTCGAAAGCCCTGTTGCGCCTGGGCACAAGCGCCGCCCGCCATCCCTGGCGGGTGATCGCGGCATGGCTGCTCGCCGCCACGCTCGCCGTCCTCGCCGCCCTCGCCTTCGGCGGGCGGACCGCGGACTCGATGACCGCTCCGGGACTGGACTCCCAACGGGCCGCGGAACTGATCGAGCGGGCCGGCACGGGTCAGGAGGGGATGACCGCCCAAGTGGTCGTCACCCCCCTCGACGACGGTGCGACGTTCTTCGACGACGACGGCGCGCGCACCGCTCTCACGCGGCTGCGGGCCGAGGTGCAGCGGCTGCCGCACGTGCTCGGCACGAGCGACCCGGCGCGGGCACTCGACGCAGGCCGGGACACCGCCGTGCGCGGCGGACTTGTCTCGGCCGACGGACGGATCGCGGTCGTCCGGGTGCAGTACCCCGACCAGAGCCGACTGTCGGCCGAGGACCTCGACGCCCTCGTCGATCTCGGCGACCGGCTGCGCACCGAGCTGCCCCTGCGGATCGAGATGGGCGGGAGCCTCTTCTACGCCTTCTCCGACCCCGACGGCGGCGCAAGCGAGTTGATCGGGATCGTTGCCGCCGCCGCGATCCTGTTCCTGGCGTTCGGTTCGCTCGTCGCCGCCGCGCTCCCGATCGGCATGGCGGTCTTCGGGCTGACCGTCGGCGTTGCCACGATGACGGTACTGGCGGGGGTGACGGACGTCCCCACCTTCGCACCGGTCCTGGGCAGCATGGTCGGGCTCGGAGTGGGCATCGACTACGCGCTGTTCGTGCTCGCCAGACACCGGGAGTACCTCGCGCGCGGGCTCGATCCACACGAGGCAGCCGGACGGGCGGTGGCCACGGCGGGGCGGCCCGTGGTCTTCGCCGGCGGCACCGTCGTCGTATCGATCCTCGGCATGGCGGTCGCGAACGTGCCGTTCATGACGGTGGGCGGCCTGGCAGTCTCGATCGTCGTCCTGACCATGGTGCTCGCGTCGGTGACGCTACTGCCGGCCTTCCTCGGCGCGGCCGGCCCGCGGCTGGGCCAAGCCGGCCGGATCGGCCGGGCACTTCGGGCCGGGCGGTCGGGCCGCCTCGGCCGACGGCGGGACACGGCGGCGGGCGCCGTCCCCGCCGTCGGGTGGCGGCGCTGGCTCGGGCACGTCGGCCGGCACCCGGTGCCGTACGCGGTCGGCTCCGTGGCGCTGCTGCTGACGGCGACGCTGCCCGTGCTCGGCCTGCGCGTCGGCCTGCCCGACGACGGCTCACTGCCGCAGAGCCGTACCGAGCGCCGGGCCTACGAACTCGTCGCCGAGGGATTCGGCCCGGGCACCAACGGTCCCCTCGTCATCGCCGCGGACCCCGCGGGTGATCCGGGAGTGGTGGACCGTCTCGTCGCGGGGGTCGCGGCGGATCCGGGGATCGCGTCCGTCGCACCGGCGCGCATCGATCGGGCCACCGGCGTCGCGACCCTCGTGGTGTTCCCGACCACCAGCCCTCAGGACGAGGCCACGGCCGACACCATCGTCCGGCTGCGCGCCGAGGTGCTGCCCGCGGCGATCGGGCACGGCCCGGCCAGGGCGCACGTCGGCGGGGCCGCCGCGAGCCTGTCCGATGTGGGCCGACGCACCAGCGAACGTCTGCCGGTGTTGGTCGCCGCCGTGCTGGCGATGTCGTTCCTGCTGCTGATGCTGGTCTTCCGCTCGGTCGTCGTACCGCTCAAGGCGGTACTGCTGAATCTGCTGAGCATCGGCGCGGCCTACGGCATCATGGTCGCGGTCTTCCAGTGGGGCTGGGGAGGCGCACTCATCGGGCTGGAGGCGACGGTTCCGATCGTGTCGTTCATCCCGATGTTCCTCTTCGCCATCCTGTTCGGCCTGTCGATGGACTACGAGGTGTTCCTCCTCTCCCGCGTACGCGAGGAGTACCTGCGCACCGGCGACAACGGCACGGCGATCGTCGAGGGCGTCTCGCGCACCGCCCGGATCATCACCTCGGCCGCCCTCATCATGGTGGCGGTCTTCCTGTCCTTCGCCGTCGCCGAGGACCCCTCCACCAAGATGTTCGGGCTCGGCCTGGCCACCGCGATCTTCATCGACGCCACGGTCGTACGCATGGTGCTGGTACCGGCGACCATGACACTCCTCGGCCGGACCAACTGGTGGCTGCCGAAGTGGCTGGACCGGATGCTTCCCCGCGGCCCGGTCGGCACCGACGCGGAATCCACGGGTGAGGCGCCGCGTCCACGGCTGGTTGACCGTTGACTCAACTCCCGCCCGCCCTTGGCGTCCGGCACCTCAGCGCGTCACCCAGGGGCATTTCGAGTCGTGATCGCCGGGTGGTCCTGGTGAGGTCCTTGATCCAGATCATCGAGGCGCGCAGGTGGAGACCGGCGAGGTAGCTGTCGGGAGTCTTGTCGTATCGGGTGGCGATGCCTCGCCATGCTCTGAGCTTGTTGATCAGGCGTTCGACGGTGTTCCGCTCCTTGTTGAGATCGGCGTCGTGGCTGACGGGTCGGCCACCTCTGGAGCCCTTCTTCTTCCGGTTGGCGGCCTGGTCCTTCTTCTCCGGGATGACCGCCTTCTCCGGGATGACCGCCTTGATACGGCGTTTACACAGGTGGGCACGGTTTCCGCGGGACGAGTACGCCTTGTCCCCGGCGACCGCGTCCGGCCGGATGCGGGCTCGGCCGACGGGCCCGCGTACCCGTACCTTCTTCAGGACGGGGATGACCTGGCCTTCTCCTCCTCGGCCGCGGCTTTCTCCAGGGCGGTGACGACGTCCTCGTCGAGGTACATCCCGGCCGCGTCGTGGTGGGCTCGGGCGGTGGTGGAGTCGATGCTGACCAGGGACAGGTCCACCTCACCCCGCTTCGCGGCTTCCGTGATCAGGCCCTCCAGCAGAGCCTCGAAGACGCCGGCGTCACGCCACTGCCGGAAGCGGTTGTGGACGGTCGACCAGGCGCCGAACTCCGTCGGCACCTCCCGCCACTGCCCGCCCGTCTTGAACCGCCAGATCACGCCCTCGAACTGCTGCCGCAGTCGCTCGGGGTACGGGCCGTACTCGCCGATCGGCAGGTACGACTCGATGAACTCCCAATCCGGATCGGTCAGTTGTGCTCGCGTCACGTAAGACCGTCTATCGGACCGGACCGTGCCACGAAGGCCCATCCCGCAAACTGATCACGACTCGATACGCGCCCTAGTGGGTGCGTGAGCGGAAGGTGCGGCGGTAGGTGTCCGGAGGGACGCCGAGAGTGCGGTTGAAGTGACGGCGCAGTGTCGTGGCGGTGCCCATGCCGGTGGCCGCTGCGATGGTGTCGATGCCGTCGTCAGTCTTCTCCAGGAGCTCCTGGGCGTGGCGGATCCGCTGGGCCAGCAGCCATTGCAGGGGAGTGGTGCCGGTTGCCGCGCGGAACTGGCGGCCCAGGTGGCGTGAGCTCATCCGGGCCTGGCGGGCCAGGTCCTCCACGCTCAGTGGTTGGTCGAGCCGCTCGATGATCCAGGGGAACAGGGCGGTGAGCGGGTGGTCGTCCTGAGCGGGCACCGGGGCGGTGACGAACTGGGCCTGGCCGCCGGAGCGGTGCGGTGGGACGACCAGGCGGCGGGCGACGGCGTTGGCGACCGACGAGCCGTAGTCGAGGCGGACCAGGTGCAGGCACAGGTCCAGCGCGGCGGCCTTGCCGGCGGAGGTGAGCACGCTCCCGTTGTCCACGTAGAGCACGTCCGGGTCGACCTGCGCCTCGGGGTAGCGGGCGGCCAGCACGTCGGTGTGCGCCCAGTGGGTGGTGGCGCGCTTCCCGTTCAGCAGGCCGGCTTCGGCCAGGACGAACGCGCCGGTGCACAGGGAGGCCACGCGGGCACCCGCGTCGTGGGCCGCGCGCAGTGCGTCGACGAGTTCGGCCGGTGGGTTCACGTCGATGTCGGCCCAGCCGGGGACGATCACGGTGCCGACGTTCTGGAGGTGGTCGAGGCCGTGGTCGGGCTCCAGGCGGAACCGGCCGAAGGGCACGATGTCCGGCCCGCAGACCGTGAGGTCGTACCAGGGGACGGTGACCGCTGCCGGGGCGGAGCCGAAGACCTCGTGGGCCACGGACAGTTCGAAGTGCAGCATCCCGTCGGTGACGGCCAACGCGACAGCTTTCATGTCCGAAACTGTACGGGACATGTCGTTCCAGACACTCATGATTGACAGTTCAATCACGCGAGGATGGATGCAGTCGATCAGTTCGGAACACGGGAGAGAAGTCATGGCAACGGGGCAGACGGTGACGGTGTACGGCGCATACGGGCACACCGGCCGGTTCGTTGTGGCACACCTCCAGGAGCGCGGATTCGTCCCGGTCCTGGCCGGGCGCGATGTCCACAAGCTGCAGGCTCTGGCGGACGAGTACCCCGGACTCGACGTCCGTCCTGCGTCGGTCGACGACTCGGTCTCGCTCGATCGCGCGCTGGACGGCGTGGCAGCCGTCATCAACTGTGCGGGGCCCTTCGCCACAACGGCCGCTCCGGTGATCGAAGCAGCCCTGCGCGCTGGAATCCCGTACGTCGATGTGGCGGCCGAGATCGAGGCCAACGCCGACACCTTCGCTCACTTTGCGGACCGCGCCCACGACACGGGCGCGGTGATCGTCCCCGCGATGGCCTTCTACGGCGGCCTCGGCGACCTGCTGGCCACCGCCGCGATGGGCGATTGGACCAAGGCCGACGAGGCTCACATCGCGTACGGACTCAACAGCTGGGAGCCCACGCAGGGGACGCGCGCCGCGGGCAAGATCTCCGTCGAGCGGCGTGGTGGCCGTCGTGTCCGCTTCAAGAACGGGCAGTTGGAGTACCACGACGACCAACTGCCCACCCTGAAGTGGCCCTTCCCCGACCCGATGGGCCCCCGGGCAGTCATCGGCGAGTTCACGATGGCCGACGTCGTCACCATCCCCAGCCACCTGTCCATCCCCGAGGTGCGCACGTACATGACGACCGAGGCAGCCGGCGGTGTCGTGGCCCCGGACACGCCGACCCCGACCGCGGTCGACGAACACGGGCGCTCCGCACAGACCTTCCTCGTCGACGTCGTCGTACGCTCCGGCGACACCGAACGGCGCGCCGTGGCCCGGGGCCAGGACATCTACGCTGTCACCGCACCGCTCGCGGTGGAAGCGGTCCACCGCATCCTCACCGGCCGGACCAGGACGGTCGGCGTGGCCTCAGCCGGCGAGATCTTCGACGCGCCCCACTTCCTGAGCGCACTGTCCCCGCACATCACCCTGGACCTGCGCCCGTAACGGTCGGCCCGCCCACACGGCCCGCTTCACGTACCGATGACCGGGACGATCCCCGCGGACTCGGATCACCGTCGCGGAAAGGATCCTGTTTCGCATCGTTGTTGCGACTTCTCGTGGTAACTAAGTCGGTCGGTGTGAACGGGTGTGGTCAGCGGGCGAAGACATCCGCGAACTTGCGGCCCTCGACCACCGGATAGCGTCCGTCGCGTTGAAGGCGGTTGCATACGACGTCGTCAGGCCCGAGGTCATGCCGCGCAGCACCCACGCCGCCCCGTCGTCGTACCCCCGAGGCACCACGTCCTCATCGAACGCGCCGATCGCCAGGTCCGCCCCGCCGTTGCCGTTGATGTCACGCAGCCGCAGCGAGGAGCCGAAGTGGTCGCCGGCCTCGGCGGCGCCCGGTACATCCGGCGTGACCTGGTGGAAGGACTGGCGCGTCAAGGGGCGCATGGCCAATGTCCAGCGGGAGTTGGCCGAGCTGGCGGTGAAGACGAACGTGATCGAGATCGGGACGGTCGAGCTGCGGGCCGGGTGGAAGAACTACTCGGTGCCCCGAAAGCAGGCGGTGCACCGGGGCCTGATCGAGGAGGTCATCATCCATCCCGCGACCAGGCCGTTCAACGTCTTCAATCCGATGCGGATCGAAGTCCGCTGGAAGTGATCAGCGCCCACGCCCAATATGTGCGAACGGGCCCGGCTCCCAGCCCGGGCCACGGGGCACGATCGACAAGCGCACGGTGTGCGTAGTCCTTTCCTCGGATGCCCCCTTCGCCGCTCCCTCAACAACCCAGACCTTCACGCCGCCGGATTTCTCCTTGGACTCCGCCATCTCCACGGTGAACTCCATCTCGATGGCCTGGTACTCGAAGTTGAGGTCCGGCTGAGCAGGGATCTCCGTGAGCGCCTCGTGCATCTCCTCGTACGCTGCCTGGATGGCCTGTTTCAGTCCAATGCCTGCCATGGGGCTACCTCCATCTGAGACGTCAGGATCCGAGACGACAGGGAAGTGACACACGGTTCCGAAGTAGCTACGCGGAGCGGCGAGCGGCCCGGATCAAGCCGCCCTTCGTACGCCGGAGCATCTGGGTCTGGGTGACCGTCAGGGGCGGGGCCATCGCCAACTGGCTCTCGACCCACTCGTCCATCAGCTCCTTCTTCAGGCTGGCCTACTCGGCGTCCTTGACGAGGCCGTGGACGAGCTTCTTCATGGCCGGGGAGGCGATAGTCCGGCCGTTCACCACGGGATCGTATCGGACCTGTCTGCGGCCTCCAGGGGCCTCCGGGTCGATGATGACGAGACCCTCCCCTGGAGGGATTCCGGCTGTGCGCGCTCGTATCCGTTGGCCCCGACGACGGGGCACAGAGCCGAGCCGTCCTCGTGACTCCGGGGCGGGCGGAGGGCCCCAGCCCGCGGCTATGTCGGTGGCTGGGGACTCGACGGCCGGCTCATGGCATTCGGGGCATCGGGCGCTCATGCCTGGGGCTCCACGTAGAACGACCAGTTGGGGTGCTCGGCCTTCACCCGCTCCACGTGAGCGTCGGCGTACTCCTTGGTCACGTCCACGACCTCGTACACCGCACCGCCGCTCGGCTTGAACTCCGGCTCGTTGCTGAAGACCCGGATCTTGTACATCTGCTCGCTCACAGGGAACTCATCTGCCACTTCTGGCGGGAGTCGTACCGCAGACCCTCGCGCCTCTCGGCCTGCGAGCGGGAAGTGTTGAAGACCTCCTGGGCCCGCTCCGGGTCGACCCTGATCACCTGCATCGAGCAGTGCAGATCGGCGTACGCCCACGCCAGCGTTCAGCGGCCGTCATCCAGCGCGAGCAGACCGACGCGGTCCCCACCACTCGCCTTGTAATACGCCTTCTGCGTCCATTCCAAGTGGTTACTCATCGAACTCCCCCTGTTTCATCAGCTCGCCCAGCGCCTGGTCCGAGAAGCTCCCGGGGGGTGCAGGCTTCCCTGGGGGCCTGAATTCTCTCTAGGAATTACTGGTAAGGGCGCCCCTTTCCAATTCCAGCGGCGTGTATCTCGGCGGAGAAGGCCTCGATCTGGATGCACCGGCAGAACTCTCAGCGGACCGGATCGTCAGAGAGCAAGGCCAACATCCGGACCGTCTCCGGATCCCCCTGCTTCCCTAGGTCGAGAGCCCGCCTGGAAGCCCTCTGGAAGCCCTGCGCGGTCAGCTCGAAGCCCGTCCTGGGTCTCCGTCAGGCCGTGGCGTCTCAGGGCTTCCTGGCGGACTTCAGGGTTCACCGACGCTTTGCCTGATCGGCGGGCTCGCGCTCGTCCTGAACCTCGACCAGCTTCCACTGGGGCCGGAAGTCGTCGTGGCCTTCATACGCCGCAACAAGTCTGGAGATCACCGGGCTACGGAAAAACTCAGGGACACCGGCGATCACGTCCACGATCGCCTTCTTCCAGAGGGGGAGGCCCTTGGCCTCAGCGTTCGCCTTCCATGTCGTCCCCTGGTTGGCCTCCACCCAGGCCACGAGGCTGCGCTTCGCTTCGACGTCGGCGAGGACCCGGGCCTGCAACCGTGCCACTTCCTCATTCTTGACGGGCTTCAGTGCGCGTGCAGCAGCTTCGTCCTCGCGAAGACGGGCCTTGAGGAACTCCATCGCAGCCGCGAAATCTCTCATCGTCTACTCTCCTGTCGGCATTGCTGAAGGCGCCATCGTCTACCTGGATCACACCCCATCAGAACCTCTGCCCTGAGGTTCCTGTCTGCTGCGGGCCTTGCAGCAGTAGGTGGTAGACGGACAACCATCGCCTTGGAGGCACCGATGCGCATCGCGCAGTACACCTGGCCCATCTTCCACCGCGGCTCCGACCAGCGCCCCGTCCTCCCCGAGCTGCTGGACGAGGTGCGGAAGGCCGAGGAGGACGGTGGTGTCGTCACCCTCCCCCCTCTGCGAATCCTCTTGGCACATCGTCCACGGGCGTCAGGCCGAGCGGACCCCGGACACCCTCCGACGCATGGCGGCCCGGGCTTCCTGCTGGTCCTGCTTGGAGAGGGCCATGAAGCGCTGGGCCCCATGGATTCCTGAGCCGGCCGCTCCAGCTTGCCTGGCTCGGCAACCTCGGCGACCAGTACCTCCGGGGTGCATGGGACGGGCCCGGCTTCGGAGACGCCTGCACTGAGCGTGAACGGCCACTCCCTGAACCGCGAGGCCGTCACCGGCAGGCCTCCGCTCGGGTCCTTCGCCTCGGAGCTGCTGTGCTGCGAGGACTGCTCGGTGCTGGTGTCGGTGTCCGAACTGCTTTCGCCGTCCGAACTACTCGGCCAGCACGACGCCGCCACCGCCATCACGATCACGAAGAACACCCCCAGCGCCAATCCATTCCCCACGCCTGTACTGGCGCCTCTCGGTCGTCGGATCCCCCCTCCAGATCGAAAGGGCCACGCTAGAGCCAGGAGTGCACGAAGCGCAGCAGGTGTGCAGAAGCCGACGCAGCCCGGTCACCCGTCACCACACGCACGTGAGGGGGGTGAGCTGGCTGTGGCCCGAACCTTCTCCGCAGAGGACGAGGAGCGGCTCCGTCAGCTCCACGCTGACGGTGTCAGCAGGAACGAGATCGCCCGTCAGATGGACTGGGCAGTCGGCACCATCACGAAGCACGCCAACCGGCTCGGGCTCCCCTTCGACAGGGAGGCCGTCAGGGCCGCCACTGACGCCCGTCAGGTCGTCCTGAGGGGCAGACGTCAGCGGAACCAGGAACAGCTTCTGGATCTGGCCGAGACCCCACGGACGTGGCGAACCAGCTTAACCTGCTGAGCCAGGCCGGTGGCGTGTCGACGTACGAGAACGTCCGCCGACTCAACCCGGGGGGCGGACGAGTTGTGTGGTTCGTCCTAGGGCGTGTATCGAATGTCAGCCACGCCCCGGTCCAGGGCCGCGTCGTTCAGGTGATGTGTCCTGGTTGATCACATGCCGAGGGTGATCAGTGGACGGTTGGCGTCGCGGGTGTGGTGGCGGAGGCCAGCGGCGATGTTCGTCTGGTTGGCGAGTCGGAGAGCGCCGATGGCCAGGTTGCGCAGGGATGCCATGGCACGTGGAGCGGTGCCGGTGCGTGCACGGGAGGCGTCCTCGGCGTACGTGGTGTCCCTGACGTGGTGGATCTTGTTCTCGATGCCCCAGTGGCCGCGGACGCGGCGGGCGATCTCGGTTGCGTCGGCCTGCTCCGCGGTCAGGTCGGTCACCCCGTAGATGCGTTCCAGGGTGACCTTGCCGGTGGTGGCGATCCGTCGGCGGCGCACGATCTGGACGGCCTGCACCGCGTGTGGGAACGCGATCCCGGCGACGGCGGCGGCCTTGATCCGGCGGATCTCGTCGCGGCCGTGCGCGGTGGCCCGCGTCTTGTCCAGGAGTGGCACTTCCCGCCATGGCAGGGCCTTCAGCCGCTGGTGCAGGGTGGGCTGATTGCCCTTGATCAGCGCGATGTAGTGGGCGTGCTTGTCCTCGACGAGGAAGCGCGCGTGGGCGGTCTGCGAGTGGAGGGCGTCGAAGGTGACCACCGTGCCGTGCAGGTTGAGCGGGGCAAGCAGGGGCTGGAAGACGGTGATCTCGTTGGTCGTGGCGTCCACCTCGCGCTGGGCGGTGACCAGGCCGGTCCCCGTCATCGCGGCGAGCAGATGGACCTGGGTGCCGTCGGTGCGGCGGGCACCGCGCACGGTCTTGCCGTCCACGGCGAGGGAGGGCAGGGGTCGCCGGTCGCTGTCGTTCTCCTCCTGGCCGGCGGCGCGTTCGCGCCCGGCGAGCCAACTTCCGACGGCTGTATCCAGCGCGTCGCCGTCGATGCGTTGGAGGACACGACGCACGGTGGCCTCGGCCGGGGCGACGGGGCCGCGGCCCGGCTCCCGGCATGGGCCACCGAGCCGGGCCAGGACGTTGGGCGGGGCGTCGGCGGCCCACTCCGCGATCGCGGCCAGGGACTTCGCTCCGGCCAGGACCGCGCACGCGGCCAGGGAGAGGACGAAGGCGAGCGGGTGGCGTCGGCCCTGGTCCCGGCGGGGATCGGGCACCTGAGCCAGGCAGGTCAGCAGGCCGGGGAGGTCATCGGGGACGGTCGGCGCGGTGTCGGCGAGTTGGCCCAGAGGGCGCGGGATGAGCGAGGATGAGCGGGCAGGCACGGTCTTCCGTCGTGGTGATCAGGGACTCGATACCTCATGATCACCGGAAGTCGCGCCTGCCTCCGCGTCAGCCCCCGCCGACCACCCCGCAGTCCTGCCCCAGCTCCTGAAGCCCCATCAACCCGGATGCACCGCCGGAACGACGCCGCCCTGCCCGCGTACTCCGTCGGTCACCGTCATCGTGGCGCCGACGGGGTACGCCCGTCACCCGCGAGCGGAGTGCGACTTCAGCGGATGCGGTGCTTCCGCCAGAAGGGGCCGAGGTCCCTGTGCGTCATCGACTGTGCGGCCTTCTTGAAGTCGACGGTGGTGGAGACGCCGTACCAGTGGTCGTGGGCGTACTTCTTGATGAGGCGCGCCATGGTGCCGGCCCCGAGGACGTGCTCCAGGTCGGCCAGGACGCAGGGGCCGATCCCGTACACGACCTGGGAGTACTCGCCACGGTGTGTAGACCAGTAGGCCATCGAGTTGGTGAGCGCGGCGGTGGCGCTCGGCCAGGAGTCGTCCGGCGAGCACTCGAACCCGTCCCAGCGGTAGTAGCGCGCGTTGGCGTACTGAGCGAAACTCTCGTCCAGCCAGGGTGAGTTGTACTCGTCGTTGCCCACGACGCCGTACCACCACTGGTGGGCGATCTCATGGACGGTGGCGCCGCCCTCCTCCTCGGTGCCGAGGATGACCAGGCCGGGGTACTCCATGCCGCCGGCGAACCCGGGGGTCATCACGAGGTCTATCTCGCCGTACGGATAGCGGCCGAACTCCCTGCCGAACCGGTCGATGGCGGCGACGCCGTCCTTGCGGTTGAGGCGGACACCGGCGGCGGGCGTGTTCGGCGACCAGTACGACTTCACGCGCACGCCGTTGGGCGAGGTCTGGGTCGCGGTGCGGAACGGGCCCGCCGCCCATGCGAAGTCCCGCACCCGCTTGGCGACGCTGTGGGTGACCGTACGCCCGGTACCGCCGGGGCGGGTCCATGTGCTGCCGGTCGCCGGGACCTTGAGGGCGGACGGGTGGTCGAGGCGCACCCGGAAGTCGCTCGCCAGGGTGTAGAAACTCTCGCCGTACGACACATACGGATCGAGGTGCCACCCCCTCGCGTCGTGCACGGCGAGGACCGGCAGCGCGTTGCCCAGGAAGCGGAACGCGCCTTCGCGGCCGAAGCGGTTGTTGCGTGCGGGCACGGTGAGGGCCACGTCGAAGGAGACGGCCGTCCGCTCACCGCGTGCGAGCGGCCTCGGCAGAGCGATGCGCAGCGCCGTGCACTTCACGCCGGGGCGGCCCGGAGTGCCGCCGCGCACGTGGGAGACGCGGACGGGGGACGGTCTTCCGGATGTCCCGCAGCCGTCCTCGCCATTGCCCCACAGGCGTATGTACACCTCACGCAGGGGCCGGCTGGAGGCGTTGCGGAAGGACACCGTCTGCCGGCCCGCCCAGTGGGAGCCGTCGGCGTCGGCGCGCAGCTTCACGTCGTAGCTGGGGCGGTCGGGCGTCGCGCGTTCGGCCGCTCTCACCGCGACGCCGGGCGCCGGGCCGGACGGCGTGCCGGCCTCGGCCACGGTGGAGCCTGCTGTCGCGAGCAGCGCGAGCAGGGCGACCAGCAGACGGCGACCGGTTCTTGAGGGGCCCGTGGGCAACGAAGGCATGGCAGACGACATGACAGATGACATGCCAGCGGATCTTGTCACAGGGTTCCCCACGGCCGACACAGGCCCGCGCGAAGAGGGGAGGTGCAGGCCGTCCAGATCGTGCGCCGCCGACGGATCGCCAACCAGACGAACATCGCCGCTGGCCTCCGCCACCACACCCGCGACGCCAACCGTCCACTGATCACCCTCGGCATGTGATCAACCAGGACACATCACCTGAACGACGCGGCCCTGCGCCCCGGTCACGCTGCTTTCGCGTCCTCACTGGCCAGGAACGGATGCAGCAGCGTGAGCAGGGCGTGCGGCCGGTGCAGCGGGATGATGTGGCCGCAGTCTTCGATGACGTGTCCGGTGAGATGGTCGGTGACCGGGCGGAGTTGGCGTTCTAGCGCAGGACCGACGGGCCGGGCGCCCAGCGCCATCGTTGGCACCGTCAGGCGGGCAGTGGCGACCGCCTGCTCGATCTGTACTGCGCTCTCGGGCAGGGCCCGGTAGTACGAGAACGCGCAGCTCAACGCCTGGCGGCCGGTGTATGCGCGGACGAACGCGTCCCGGAGGGCGGGGCGCACACCGTCGCCGAGCGTGCCGGCGCTCAGAAACCAGTCGACGTAGGCAGCCTCGTGGCCCTCCAGCACGGTCTCGGCAAGGCCGGGCGCGGCGGAATGGAAGCCGAACCACCACGGCGGCCCGTAGGCGAGGAAGTCCTCGGCGCCGGGCAGCCTGCCCAGAAGGGACTCCATGACGACCAGGCGCCGGACGAGACCAGGGCGGCGCAGGGCGAGGAGGAAGGCCGGCGCGGTGCCCGCGTCGATGCCCACCACCGCGGCCGAGGACACGCCGAGCGTGGTGAGAAGCGCCGCGGCGTCCTCGGCCAGGGTGCCCGCGTCGTACCCGGAGGCGGCCTGGCTGCTCGCGCCGAACCCGCGCAGGTCCGGCGCGATGACGCGGTAGCGGCAGGACAGATCGGCCATGACGTCCGTCCACAGCTCCCAGGTGTGCGGGAAGCCGTGCAGCAGCAGGACAGCCGGGCCCGATCCGGAGAGGGCGACGTTCAGTTCGACACCGTTGGCGAGGACGCGTCGCAGCTCGGGCATGGAGGGACTCCAGGTGCTTGGTGAGTGATGGTGACCAGGTCACGCTAGGGAACTACCCTGGTCTCCCCAAGACGGCACTTTCCCTTCAGGTGGTGAGCCCCAGGTGACCACGTCGAGGCCCGGCGGACGTGACCAGCGACCCGGTGAGCGCGGGGACCTGCTGGATCCGCGCTGCCCGACTCGCCAGTTGCTCGACCGTATCGGCACCAAGTGGACGTCGATGGCGGTCAAGGTGCTGGCCGAGGAGGCTCCGGGGGAGCTCCGTTTCGCGGAACTGCGGCGTCGTATCCCGGGCATCTCACAGAAGATGCTGTCCGTCACCCTGCACAGCCTGGTCCGCGATGGTCTGGTCGCGCGCCGCGTGGAACCCACCGTGCCGCCCGCCGTCCACTACCGGCTCACCGAGCTCGGCCTGTCCCTCGAAGGACCGCTCTCCGCCCTACGGGTCTGGGCCGAGACGCACATGCCGGAGATCGACCGCAGCAACCAACTCGCCGACGAGTCACCCCCCAATTAGCCGTGGATCGAATGTGCTGGTCACAGCCACTCGTTGATGGCCGCGACAAGGACGGTCGCCTCATAGCGGACCGCTGACTTGTCATACCGCGTGGCTACGGCCCGGTGTCTTTTGAGGCGATTAATACCGCACTCGACCGCGTGCCGCTCGCGGTAGTCAATCGGGTCGAATTCCGGCGGCCGACCGCCAAGCGAGCCGCGTTTCTTGCGGTTGCGGGCCTGGTCGGCCTTGTCCGGGATGGCGCAGTGGATGCCACGCCGTCGCAGGTAGGCGCGGTTCTTGCGAGAGGCGTACGCCTTGTCCGCGCGGACCCGCCGTGGCCGAGTGCGGGGCCTGCCCGTCCCCAGCCGGGGAACCCGGATGCGGCCCAGGACGACCTCGAACTGCGGGGCGTCCCCTCGCTGCCCTGCGGTGATGGCGATCGACATGGGCTTTTGTCGCTGCTCGACGGCTAGGTGCAGCTTGGTGGTCAGGCCGGCGCGCGAGCGTCCGAGGTCATGGTCGACCGGCCCGGCGGCGACGCCGCCGGGCGGCTCCTTCTGCAGATCCCCCCTTTTCGCGCCCCGGCAGCGTGCTGGTGGGCACGGACGATGGTGGACTCGACGTTGAGGTCCCAGGCAATCAGGTCCTTCGCGTCGGCCTGGGCCCGCAGTTCGGTGAAGATCCGCTCCCGGGTGCCGTTCCGCTGCCAGCGGCGGGACAGGTCGTACGCCCAGGGCCATACCGCTCCGGCACATCCCGCCGCGGGGTACCGGTGCGGACCCGGAAGCGTATGCCGTCGATTAGCTGTCTCCTGGTCCGTATCGGCGGCCGGCCGGATCTCTTGCCCTTCGGCAACAGCGGCTCCAGTACCGCCCATTACTCCTCTGCCAGATCTCCACGCGCCACGAACCAAGATCATTTCCCGTTCAAGATCCACTTTCGATACATGCCATAGTGCCGGACTCCAACAAATCTGAAGTTGTCCGGGGCAGATGGGGCTACCGTCCCGACATGGACGATTCGCTCTCCTTCGAGAGCTTCTTCAAGGGCGCCAAGAAGGCCGCGCACAAGGCTATGGACGACCATGCGCGCAGCGAGTACGACGAGTTCGCCCTCCACGCCGGAGTCGCGATTGAGCGTCTCGCCAAGGCGGCCCTGTGCAAGATGAATCCGCTCTGCATCGCGAGCGGCAAGGTGCAGGTCGTGACTGGACAGAAATGGTGGGAGGGGCTGTGTTGGGCGGCCCGCAGCTCGACGTGGACACCGCCCAGCAGTCCGTCTGGTCGATCCCCGCCCAGCATGTCGAATGCTCCCGCTCAGCAGCCCTGCCCGGTTGGTCCGACTGCGTCCTCGTAACCGCCACGCAACCGAGCAGGACCACTCTGATGATCAAGAGGCCGTCGGAGCGGAACTCGCGTGAGCAAGCCTGCGGACGGACGAGTACGCCAACGAGCCGTACGGACCATCCATGAGCTCTCAGACCACCCGGTGGGCGAGTGGATCAGCGCAGTCCGGCGAAGAGGTCGTTCTCGGGCACGGCTGCTCCGGTGGTGTCCTGGACACGTACGAAAGTCTCGACGCCCATCAACTCGGTGAACCTCTCGCGGCCCATCTTGAGGAAGAAGATGTTCTCGCCCTGGCTGGCATGTGCGGCCAGTGCGTCGAACTTCTGGCCGCCGAACGCGCTCGTGTCCACCCAGGTGGTGATCTCCTCGTCAGGGAGTCCGATCTCGGCCATCGCGGCGGTCTCAGCGGGATCCGGCTCCGGCGCGTCCGCGCTGAACTCGCGCATGACCTCGCCGAACCGCTGCATCATCGAGCGGGGCGCCGTCGTCCAGTACACCTTGGGTGTCAGAGCGGTCATCGCCAGTGCCGCCATCGTGATGCGGTTGGCCTGGATGTGGTCGGGGTGGCCATAGAAGCCGTTCTCGTCGTAGGTGACGACCACATCGGGCTGATAGCGTCGAAAGAGTTCCGCGAGCCGGGCCGCGCCTTCCTCCACAGGTGTCTGCCAGAAGGAGCCGGGGGCGTCATTGGTCGGCCAGCCCATCATCCCGGAGTCGGCGTAGTCCAGCATCTCCAGATGACTGACCTTCAGGACTTCGCAGCTTGCCTCGAGTTCCTGACGCCGCATCGAGGCGACGGCCGCCGGATCGTGCCCGGGATCGCCCGGCTTGACACCCCCCGGTCCGTCACCGCAACCGCCGTCGGTACAGGTCACCAGGACCGTGCGAATGCCCTCCGCCGCGTACCGCGCGAGGACACCTCCTGTGCCAGTGGCCTCGTCGTCGGGGTGGGCGTGCACCGCCATGAGCGTCAAGGGCCGGTCATTCATAAAACAGTCCTCCTGTGTGAAAAAGCCTAGGTCCGCGTGTGCGGCGGACGTAAAGGCGGTCGTCCCTCAATATCAGATCCCGGATGACGGGGTACCGCGGACCCGAAGGCCCCGGATCACGTCGGGACGGCCTGTTGGTCTCTGTGTTCCCCGCTCGCGTGGCGCCGGTCTCTTGGGCGGTGCAACGCTCTCGGCCCGGCCTGCTGTTCCCGCTGCACACCGGAACACCCCTGGTCCTTGGCCTTCGCGTCATCGGCTGACGCGGCTGGGGTCGGTCGGATAGTCGGGCAGGGCCACGGTGCTGCTGACTCTCTCCCCGAGCCTGAGCATTGCGTTCAGGAACAAGGGACGGGACAACAGGGCGTTGCGGAAGCGTATGCCGGCGGCGGTGCCGGGTGCGAAGAACTTCCCGGTGCGGTCACCGCCTGCCTGACAGCCCTTGGCGTACTTGCGGAGCCTGCTTTCGTATCGGGTGAAGGCCACCCGGTGGTCGCCCTGGGCCCGGGCGAGTTCACCGGCCAGCACATAGGCGGCGACCACCGCAGTTCCCGTGCCCATGCCGCCGATCGTGGCTCCGCAGGCGGCATCCCCGACCAGGCACACTCGCCCCGTGGACCAGGTATCCACGTCCGCCCGGCTTATCGAGTCGAAATACGGGTCCTGAGCCTGGTGCAGCGTGCCGAGAAGGTGGGGCACCTCCCAGCCGAGACCGGAGAACGCGTTGCCGATGAGACGCTTTTGCTGCTCAGGGTCGTGGCGGTCGTACGACAGCTCCGGCGAGGCGAATACGAAGAACGCCCCCGCCTTGGCCGCGTCCCGGTGGTCGGCGCCGACGGAGGCGAACCGACCCGGGACGGTGTAGCCGATCGACCCCTTTCCCAGGCCCAGGTCGTTGGGCAACTGCCAGGTGGCGGCGTAATAGCCGAGGTGGCTCACATAATCCTCCTCCGGGCCGAAGGCGAGACGACGGACGTTGGAATGCAGTCCGTCCGCCCCGATGACCAGGTCGAAGTCGCGTGATGCCCCGCGTTGGAAGCCGACCCGCACGCAGGAGGACGTCTCGGCGAGGCTGGTGATCGAGTCGCCGAAGATGTACTCGGTGTACGGGAGGCTGTGTTCGTACAGCACTCGGGCCAGGTCTCCGCGAAGTACCTCTATGTCGCCGCCGGCGAACTCGGCCGGCAGACGCAGCAGGGTGCGGCCGACTTCGTCGACGAATCGCATCGGGCTGCCGCCGGTCTGGATGCGTCGTAGTTCGGGGATCAGGCCCATGCGCTCCAGCACGGTCAGATGCGTTTCACCACGGAAGTCGACGGCCTGGCCGCCCTGGCGCAGGTGCGGGGCGAGTTCGACCACGGTGGGCCTGAAGCCGTGGCGTCCCAGCCAGTAGGCCAGCGCCGGGCCGGCGGTACTCGCGCCAGAGATGAGCACGTTCCTGTTCACAGGTTCCTCCGCTCCAGAAACTGTGTCCCACGGACACTTATAATTACTGTGTACCTTGGACACAGTTGGTTCGGCAAGGACGGGGAAGGAAGGGCGGCAGACATGGATGGCGAACAGGCCGAGGTGGTGCGGCTGTTGTGGGGTCCGCATCCCAAGCCCGCGCGGGGTCCCCGACCGAAACTCGACCTTGATCGCATCGCGCAGGCCGGGACCGAGATCGCCGACTCGGAGGGGTTGGCCGAGGTGTCCATGCAGCGCGTCGCCATGCAACTCGGCGTGACCAAGATGGCGCTATACCGGTACGTGCCGGGCAAGGCGGAACTGGTCGCTCTGATGGTGGACGCCGCGATCGGCCCTTACCCGAGCGCAGAAGCGCGGCGCGGTGGCTGGCGGGAACAGATGGAGGCATGGGCCCGCCAGCTGATCACCGTATTTCGCCGCCACCCCTGGGCGCTGGACGCCACCGTCGGGCCGCGGACCCCGGGGCCTGGAGAGCTGTCCTGGCTGGAGCACGCCATCTCGGCTCTGGACGGTACTGGGCTGAGCGGTGCCGAGCGGATGGACGCGGCCGTTCTGCTGGTGAGTCACGTACGCGGCATCACCCAACATATTCGTGCAGCGGGCCCCGCGGGCAATCCCGAGGCCCAACTGGGCGCCGTGCTCGCCGATCTGATGCAGGCACACGGCGAGCGATTTCCCGCGCTCGCCGCGGCCCTCGCCTCAGCGGCCGAATCCGACGGACACGATCAGGCATGGGAGTTCGGGCTGCAGCGCATTCTGGACGGCTTGGCCGCACTCATCGACAAGCGCGCACGTTGATCGCGGCTTGGACAACCCCTCGGTGCATTGCCGGTCGCCTCAGGCGCACCCGGCCGATGCCAGTGCCGGCAAACGACTATGGCACCGGATCGGCGCACCCCCTGGGAAATCGGCAGGCTTCGCCGGGGCGGATCATGAGAAGGTGCGGTTCGACCCGGCAGAGGGGGAAGAATGGGGCTGACCTACGGCTACGACATCTACCTGCATCCCCAAAACGTCGCCAAGGCACTGGCCAATCTGGCCGCGCTGGCGCCACCGGCCACTCGCGTGCCGCCGCTCGAGGTCACCCTGCCCGGCGGTGAGCGGCTCGTCCTCCCGTTCACGTCCCACTTCAAGAGCGAGCCGGTCGACTGCTCCACGAGCAGCACGCTCAAGCTCGACACATCCATCATGTTCGACGTCGATGACGCACTGCGCGAGTACACGAAGACGGGCGGCCCTGAACCCGACGCGGACGGGCGCATCCAGATCGGTTATGTCTACGCGACGATCCGGTTCGAGTCCCTCCTGCACCCCGGTTACGCGTCGCTGGAGTGCTGGGCAGCGACGTCGGGGATGAGCCGCTTGTTCGCGCGGTCGCGCAACGTCAGGAGGGCATTCACCGACCTCACCGCCGCCAGCGGCGGAGTGTGTTGCCTGTTCGACACCGGCGACGGCGGCCCCGAGCAAGTGTGCTGGCTCAACGGTGAGATCAGCCAGGAGACGGTCTCCGGTCCCCGCTTTCCGGATTGGCGAGCCCTTGTGGCGACTTGGCCGCAGGCTAGCTGAGTCCGCTGGGCTTGGTTCGCCGAGCTGCTTGTGCTCCGGCGCCGAGGGCCGGACTTCAGGAAAGGACGGCGGGCTTGAGGGTCCCGGCGCACCACTGCTCGAAACTGGTGGGGGGAGGCGGTCTCCGGAGTGCGGGCGATGCCGGCGTCGAGGCCCTCGTCCTTGGCACGCTTCATGTCGACGATGCCCTGGACGAACGCCTTGTCGAGGCCGTGGCCGACGAGGGTGGCGGACAGCTCGTCGAGCGGCTGGCGTTCGTAGCGGACGGGGCGGCCGAGCTGTTCGGTCATGATGCGGGCCAGGTCGTTGGGGGACGCCCGGTCGCCGCGCCGGCCATCACTCGCGCCCCTTCACCCACGGCCCGTACCTGTGATCTTGAGGTGGGCAAAGTCGTTGAAGGAGCGGCCAGATATCGAGAAGACTGCCGCCGTGACCTCTCGATGCTTCGTAACTCTTGATCAGGACGACACGGCCGACGGAGGGCTGCACGTGGTCGTCGAGGCACAGACCGGCGTCTTCTACCACCAGCAGTACGGCGGTCACGTATGCCGACAGGGGCAGGTCGAGGGCTTCCTCGTGCCGGTGTTCGGTCCTGATGCGCTGGACTCGCTGCGCCAACTGTTCGAGGAGGAGTTCGGCGGCGGGGGCACGTGGAGCTACCTGTGGGCGGACGATGAACGCAGGAAGCTCCGCGGAATCGTCGAGACCGTCCCCTACTGGTCATTCGACGGACACGCTGAGGAGCGGCATACCTTGAGACTGGACGAAAGCCGAATCCGTGACGCTGATGAGTCATGGATCCCGGTGATCACGCCGGATGGACCGGGAGTGCTGTTGTGGGGCAACTCGGACTGACGACACAACCCGTGGACGTACTGGCGGAGAGGGCAGGATTCGAACCTGCGTGGGCCTCGTGAGGCCCGACCTTGAGGCGTGCTCGCTGGTCCCCGATCAACCACTCCGGGCACCTCTCCCTGCTCCCGGCCTCGGGGTGACCCGCGCCGTTCACGTGAACAACATTGGCAGACCCCACTGACGCCGGCCTGACGTGGATCTGCCTTGCGTTGCCAGGACGTCTTCAGTGCTGAAGCTTCCTGAACGCCCGATACTCCTGCCAGAGGATCTTCAGAGTCGTTGAAGCGGCTGGGCGCGCCCCGTTCTTGAGGACAGAGCCACCAGCAGCCTCG
Source organism: Streptomyces sp. NPDC044064 (assembly GCF_056434245.1). Taxonomy (NCBI): domain Bacteria; kingdom Bacillati; phylum Actinomycetota; class Actinomycetes; order Kitasatosporales; family Streptomycetaceae; genus Streptomyces; species Streptomyces sp. NPDC044064. The sequence continues at coordinate 19,491 of NZ_JBWKFN010000017.1, read as the reverse complement.
ACCGCCAGAAGACGCAGTCTTTGGACGGCCATCAGGGCGCGCAGGAACGGGCGATACTGCGGCTCCACGAGTGCGGGCAGCTCCCGAGCCTGCGAGAACACTCGATCAGCGAGAGCCGTTTGGGCGTTCACCACTCTCTCCATCGCAGGCACGCATGCCTCGGGCCGTTCACGAAGATCCTCAACGTCCAGACCATGACGCAGCAGCTCGTCCCGCGGAACGCCGATATGCCCCTGTTGCAGATCCTCGGGCAAGTCGGCCAGGAAGTCGATGCGCTGCATCGCTTCGATGAGCTTGCGGCACCCCCTCTCGAACGCCTCGTACTGTGCAGCCCCTGGAAGTGGGCCTATGAGGCAGGCCGTGAGCATCAGGGCCGGCATTGAGTAGCGGTCCACGTAAATCTGCAACTCGGCCTCGCTCTCAAAACCGCGCCAGGCCGCCTCTACGGGAGTTCCGTCAAGGAAGTCGCACACACGCTCGGCCATCTGCGCATGGCGACGCACTGTGTCTTCCAGGGCGCGGAGTGTGTCCTGGTCGGTTTTCGCGCCGTCCAGGACCGCCCTCACCTCGCTGTTCCAGGAGCGAAGAGCCTCGTTCCGAGCGCTGACGTCTCCGAGGTCGATTCGGCGGTCCGTTTCGTGCATGAAGGCAACTGCGGCCAGGACGTACGGGCGAAGTTCGGCGGGAAGCAGCAGGCGAGCCGCGAGGTACTCCTCACGGCGGTAGCTCCGTACGAGCTTGCGTTGGACGTCGTAAGCGCGCCGCATTTCCTGATCGCTGACGCCGGCCTGGTCAAGGGCGGCGGACCATCGGGACAATGATCGATCTCCTCGCGTGGTGGCTGGTTCCTGGAGGTCCAGGAAGTCATGGGTCCCGGGTCGGCAGAGAGTTCAGGCGGCAACGCGATCTGACTACCAAGATCCTTCATACGAGAGCAGCATAAGGCGCTTCCGGGGCCCTACATCTGCCGCGGGTCCAAGCGAGGCCTCAGCAGTCCTGCACGCGCCACGAAGGGAGTGTCCGTTCACAGACCGAGGTGGATGGGCGCAGACGGAGCACCCGCGGTGATCAATGCTGTCAAGGAGGTCGCGAGGTCACGCGGGGAGAACAGGTCGGTTCCGTCATAGGAAACGATCTCGCGCGGGTGCCACCACTTCAGACCGCTGATGTTCTCCGCGGCGAGCTGGTCGTCGGACAGGGTTCCGCGTGGGTCGAATGGGGGAGTGCGTACGAGGAAGTAGTCGTTGATGACGCCGTCGTAGCCCTTGGCGTGCCCAGGGGCTACGACTTCCTGGTGCCAGACGTGCGGCGGATCGGTTGGGACGGCAAGACCGACCTCTTCCTGGAGTTCTCGCCTCAGCGCGGCAAGCGGCGTCTCGCCCGGTTCGATTCCGCCGCCGGGAGTCGTCCACACCACGGTTCCTGCCGGCTCCGGAATCGCGAACCGGCAGAGAAGGATTCGCTCGTCCTCGTCGAGGATGATCGCGCGGACTGAATGACGCAGGTTCACAGTCGGCATCCGGACACGCTAGCTGCCTGCAGCAAGCGGTGCGATCGAACAGGCAGGTCGAGCCCAATGGCTCACGGAGAACGAGCCTCTCGGTGAGGCGCAGGCGCCCTGGACTGGCTTGTCGGAAGCGGTCAGTAGCCTCAGGCACCATGGGCATACAGATCGATGTAGTGGTGGGGTATCCGATCAACGATGAGATGGAGAGGGTGCTCGGGTTGGCCGAGGTGGTCGGCGAGCCCGTCTCTGTCACGTTCATGTGGGAGGGGCGTGACAAGGCGGAACGCGCGGTGCTAGTGCCCGCGGCCACGTTGGCGCTCTGGGAGCACTGGGCGCCCTCCGCCTACCCGACGAGTGTCGCTGAGGAAGAGGAAGAGGAAGAGGAAGAGGAAGAGGAGCAAGCTGTGGTGGAGGAGCGGGAACTGGGCCACCCAGCGGAATTCGGTGCGTACACGCTCTTTCGTCGTCGCGTAGGAGGGCGCACGGCGGTTGCTCGCCAAGGGGTGGTGGTCGCAGAGCTGCTGGACCCCGACGAGGCGCACTGGCTCCAGGAGCAGGCCCGCACTGTCCGCCAAGGCTTCATGGATCCGAAGCAGAAGGCGGCATTCGAGGAGTTCCTTGCCCGGCAGGAGCCGGCCGGATCCGGAGCGGGCGTCACCGAGGAGTCGGGCGGCTCCGGATGAGCGATGCCCCGGATGACACCGCCTGCACGTCCCGCCTCACCGGCTCCTGCACCGTCAGCGCGTACGCAGGCTACCGCTGTACACGTCCGTGCGGTTGTGCGGAGCACCGGAGTTGGTCTCCGTCAGCACTGCCCGTACCCCGTTGCCGGCGGCGGCCAGGCCCTGGTAGTCGCCGAGGAAATAGCCCCCGGCGTTGGGCGCCTGCAGCCAGTCGAAGATTCGGGAGATGCGTCGCTCTGAGCGGCGGCCCGGGTCACCGTGCGGAAGAGTGGCCAGTTGATAGGCGGTGGGCAGTGTGGTTGTGTTGCCGGGCTTGAGGAAGCGCAGGTCGTAGTAGGTGAGTGCGACAGTGCCCCGCTTGTCGACGGCGATCGACGGTGAGAAGGCGGGCACGCCCTTGGGGCTGATGAGCGCCGGAGTCCGGCTCCAGGTGCGCCCGCCGTCGGTGGAGCGCACGAGTTGGACTGAGTTGTACGCGCCGCCGGAGAAGTCCGAGCCCTCGTAGGCCATGTACAGCGCGCCGGTCTTGGGATCGATGGCGGGGCTGGGCAGGGTGGCCCCCGCGCGCAGCGTCTTGGCGGGGTCGTTCGGATCGACCTCCGGCACAGAGGTGTCCCGGGCCACGGTGGTCGGAGCGCTCCAGGTCCTGCCGCCGTCGGTTGAGGTCACCACGGCGTAGTGGGCCTCGGTGACGGTGCTCAGGTCGTCGGAGGAGGTGATCCAGTCGAAGAAGTCGTACAGCGTGCCGGTGCGCGGGTTGACGACGATCACATGGCCGATGGTCTGCGTGTTGGGCACGGTGCTGGTGTCCACGAAAAGGCGTGCCTGGCTCCAGGTACGGCCCCTGTCCCGGGTGAGGGAGATGTAGCCCGGACCGTCGATCGAACTCGGCTCGGGAGGGTTGTTGTTGAGGCGGTCCCAGACCTGGTAGGCCGTGCCCCTGCGGATGGGGTCGGCGGTGATCGAGGGCTTGTCGTTGAAGAACGGCTCTTCGTCGACGTGTGTGGTGGTGAGGTTCTCCCAGGTGCGGCCGCCGTTACGGGACGTGACGGCCAGAAGGGCGCTGCGCGTGCTCTTCGTGAAATCGACGCCTTCCCCACTGGCATAGACGGTGCCGTCCGGCCCGGTGCTCACCCAGGGGTCGGAGGCCCGCTCGTAGTCCGCGCCGCCCGGGGCGCACGCGCTGAAGGGCAGCGTGCTCTCGTGGAAGGTCCGGCCGTCCTTCGTCCAGCTGGCCGCCAGTCCGCGCGCGGCGCCGTCTGACCAACGGTCCTGCTGGAACACGGTGACCACGCGCTTCGGATAACGCGGATCGACGGAGAGGTACGGCTCGACCTCGGTGCCGGGGTAGACGACGCTGTCGGGGGACCTGGCGCCGATGGTGCAGTTGGCGTACGGGTCGCCGAAGGTCACCCTGTCCAGCAGTCCACTGCCGCGAGCATGGTCGGCTGCGGCTGCGGCTGGAGCGGCGCCGGTGACCGCAGTGAGCAGGAGCGCGGCGGCAACGGCAGCCGTGGTGGTCATGGGCAGGCGTACAGGCATGCAGGGTCTCCTGTGGGCCTCGGCCGCCGAGGGACGGCACTGCAGGCATCGGGGCTGCGTGAGCGCAGAGTCATGCCGGAATGCCTGGAAGGACGACTCCGCTCGATCTCCTTCGGCGTCACGACCGGTGGTCTTGATGGGCCGGACGGCGGAGTCCTGGGTGCGGCGCCGTCGTAGGCTTGAGCTGCAGCGCCATGAGTGGCTGTGACCGCTACCGCTTGCGGGCCAGCAGCTGCACCGCCTGCGACAGGTGGCCGTTCATCGTGGTCGCCTCGATCCTGCGCTCATCCACCAGGTCGAAATCCGACAACAAAGCGCGCAGCTCCGCAATGTCGTGGTGTCGGCACACCGCGCCGTCGTCCGTGGCGAACACCCCGTACGGTGTGCCGAATTGCCGGGCGTAGGCCGCGTAGCGGCTGTGGTTTCGCTCATCGTCCTGTAGGACCATGTCGCTGATGTAGAGGAGCCCACCAGGTGCGAGGACGCGATTGAGCTCGCGGACCAGCGCCCGCTGAGCACTGGTGTCGGGGATACACGTCAGCACTGCGAACAGCAGGACGACATCGAAGCTCCCCGAGGCGTCAATCAGGTCCGGTGGCGACTCCAGGACGGCGAAGCGCAGGTCAGAACGCAACTGACGGCCCCGCTCGATGAGTGCGGGAGACAAGTCCACACCGGAAACGTCACGGAAGCCGTGCTCGCTCAGCTCGGCCATGACACGACCGTATCCACAGCCGTAGTCCAGGACCCGAGCGTCCGGATCCACCCCCGCCAGCCAGCTGAGATTCACCGGATGGGTGAACGTCTTCGTCGCACCCACGCCGTCCCAGTACGCGAGCTGACTACCAAGATCCTTCATACGAGTGCAGCATACGGCCCTCCCGGGGCCGTACATCACTACGTGATCCACTCCCGAAACAGGCTCATGGTCACCTGCTGCACACCCCTCGGGCCGGCATCCCCGCCCAGCCGTCCCGTGCCGGGGCGTCCGGTGTCAGAAGCCCCACGGGCTGAGTTCGACGATGGCTGCGAACAGGTGCTCCCAGACGTTCTGTGCGGGCGTCTCCTCGTCCACTGAGAGCGGTTCGAGGACGGCAACTTCACGCAGGAAGTCCCGCTTGCCGTACTCGCCGGGGTATGGGTTCCAGCAGGCGCCCATGAATCGGTACACGGTCTCCAGCAGCCGTACGAAGGTCTCGGTGTCCCGGGCGAAGGGGAACGGCCCCTGGCCGTTGCGAACCATCGACACCGTGCCCGTCTCGGGGTGGACGAGAACCCGGCCGGTGTCGGCGTACGCCAGCTCGAAGGTGCCCAGGTGCAGCAGGCCGTTCTCGTCGGGCTCCAGACCGTGCGCCTGCTCGTCGCTCCAGGCCAGGGTGAACGTGGCGACTCCGGCGGCGAACCACGTCGGCAGACCCGCAGTGACGGCCAGCTCCCGTGTCGGCGCGTGCGTCAGCGCGGCGGGCAGTTGATCCTGGGTCAGCAGCACCATCCCGTCCGTATCGAACGCCTCCTTGAGGCGGGCGGCGTCCAGAGGAGCTTCGGCTGCCGTCGGCCCTGTGAACCACGGGCCGCCCTCGCCCCAGGAGACGGCTTCGGAGTCCGTCGGCCCGTCGGCCGCCGCGCCATTGCGCTCCAGTACTACGACGCCGCGCGGCTCGAAGAACATGACACGGTCGTCTCCGAGGGGAACGGGCTCCTCCCAGGTGTCGGGCTGGTGGAGGCCTTGGTCGTCGTCCGGGTCGAAGAGGATCGGCCCCTCGGTGGGGGCGTCGTAGGGTCGTTCGGCGAACTCGCCGTCGGCGGGGGCCGGGACGCGTTTGCCGGTGGCCGGGTCGAGCCAGTGCTCCTGGGTCCATTGCGACCACAGCTTCAGCAGGAGACGGCCGTCCGGCGCCTCGTGGACATCGATGTTGGCGTCCCCGCTCAAGTTCGGCTTCGCCCGGTAGGCGCCGACCGGCCGCCACCACGCCCAGACGGTTCGCCACGGCATGCCCGGCTCGGCTTCGGCGACCAGGTCGGCGTAGGCGTCGTGGCCCAGGACCTTCGCGCCGAAGTGCAGCCACGAGGCGAACTCAGCCCGGGGCACCTCGGCCCCGTCGAGGATCGTGACGGCCTGGCCGTAGGCCTCGCGGCCCGCTCCACCCCCTGTGGCGGGCAGGTCCCGAACGGCCTCGGGGCCGACGGCGAGCAGGGCCGCGGGGGAAGCGAACAGAGCGTCAAGATCGTTGCGAGTCATACGGACATGCTGCCAGCCGCCGCTGACAGCATCGCCCGCAGGCCAGGCCAGGCCAGGCCAGGCCAGGCCAGGCCAGGCCAGGCCGGACCGGCCCAGGCCGGGCCGGGCCGGGTCGATCGGGAGTGGAAGCACGACGCGGCGTGCTGGCGCCGAAGGCCCGTGCCCTGAACCGAACTCGGCTGTCCAGCGCCGCCCGCGAGTTGTACGCCTCGACTTCCGGGACCGTCCGCTTGGGCCGCCGCCTCCCCTCTCGCTCGCGTCAGGCCGACGCGATGACCGCTACGCCGAGGTGCCGGGCGAAGAACCTCACCGCGCTGTCGACCTCGAACCGGGGCAGCTCCTTGTGCTTGCCCGAGTTCACGTGCAACGACTTCTCCTTCGAGGCGAAGGCGTCGAACAGCGCGAGACCCTCCTCGCGCGAGATGTGCTCGTCGTCCCACTGCATGTCGAACTCGATCGGGATGGTGATCTGCTTCGCCTTCTCGGCCAGGACATCGGGCCAGTGCTGACCGAAGACCGCGGCGGTGATCCTGGGTTCCGCCGCGACGAACGGAATGCCGATCGCGGTGCCCATGTTGATGCCCCAGTAGCCGACCGGCCCGTCGGTGCCGATCTCGGGAAGGTCCTGCAGAGCGTCGAGCGTCGCCAGATACTCGGGTACGGCGAGCTGCGCCAGGTGGGCGTTGTAGCGGACGACGATCGGGCCTTCCGGCTCGCCGGCCGCCCGCGCCCGGAACAGCTCGGCGATCTCTGCCTCGTCGTGCGCGGTGCGCGGCCGGTCACCGTGTCCGGGCGCGTCGATGACCGCGGCATGGAAGCCGCAACCGGTCACCAGGCGCCGGGCCCGGCCCGACATCGCCGGATGCTTCTTGTGATTGCCGCCGCCGTGGCCCATCAGGACCAAGGGCGCGCGATCGGCGCCGGAGGCCGGCGACCAGAGGACGCCGGGGACCTCGCCCACGGTGAAGTCGCGCTCGATCACGTCGTTCGACGACGACTCGGCGGTGAACTGCAGAGACGGCATCGGTGTTGCCTTTCAGGAGTGCCTTGTTGTCGAGGCGCTCCCGGCGACACCTACGTCAATCGCCGGCCGTGAGGGAGAGGGGGAGCACCCACGTCGATACAGCGGTCACGGGTCTCACCTCCTCAGGCGTGTCACGGTCAACCGAAAGCTACCAGCTTGATCATTATCCCTTCAACGCTTTTCTCTGCCGCACACGCACGACAAGCTCGCCGCTGATCTGCCCTGCCCTGCAGCGCTCGAGCGTTCGGCCGCGCGCGTCCCCAAGCGGCCAGCGGCTGGAGCGAACAGACCCTGTGCGTCCCGGCCGGCACTGGTCTCGTCTCCCATCTCGCCATGCCGGGTGGCCGGCACGCCGACCTATCCTGACTGCTGCCGAGCAGCAGGGTGTCAGCCCGGAGCTGCTCAGCCCCTACTTCGAGCTGAAGCGCCGCCGCCTGGCCGAGGGCAGTGGTGAGGAGGGCCTGACAGGCGTGATCGACCTGCTGGTGCACTGACCGGCCAAGTGCCGCCCCAGCAGCGGGGTCAGCTGAAGACCACGGTCCGGTTGCCGTGGATCAGGACACGGCCCTGGCAGTGCCAGTTGACGGCGCGGGCCAGCGCCAGGCGTTCGGCGTCGCGGCCGACGGTGACCAGCCGGTCGGCGCCGGCACGGTGATCGACCCGGATGATCTCCTGCTCGATGATCGGTCCCTCGTCCAGATCGGCCGTGACGTAGTGGGCGGTCGCGCCCACGAGCTTCACCCCGCGGCGGTGGGCCTGGTGGTACGGCTTGGCTCCGGCGAAGCTCGGCAGGAAGGAGTGGTGGATGTTGATGGCCCTTCCTTCGAGCCGCTTGCACAGGTCGTCGGAGAGCACCTGCATGTAGCGGGCGAGGACGACGAGGTCGATGCGGTGTTCCTCGACCAGAGCGAGCAGCCGGGCTTCTGCCTGCGGCTTGGTGTCGGCCGTGACGGGGACGTGCTCGAAGGGCACGCCCTCGGCCGTCGCCAGCGGTTCCAGGTCGGGATGGTTGGAGGCCACCAGGACGATCTCGGCGTCCAGATCCTTGCTGCGCCACCGGTAGAGCAGGTCGGCCAGGCAGTGGTCGAACTTGGACACCATCACGAGCACGCGCGGCTTGAGTGCCGAGTCCCTGAGCTGCCAGTCCATTCCCCACTCGGCGGCCACGGGCGCGAAGGTGTCCCGCAGACGGTCCAGGGACACTTCGGTGCCGGGGGCGGCGAAGCCGGTGCGCAGGAACACGATGCCGTGGTCGGCGTCGTCGAACTGCTGGTGCTCGGTGATGTCGCATCCGTTCCGGAGCAGGAACGACGTCACAGCGTGGAGGATGCCGGGACGCTCGGGGCAACTGAGGGTGAGGACGAACTCGTTCTTCATAATCGGGCTCCTCAGCACTCGACGACGTTGAGGGCGAGACCACCGCGGGCGGTCTCCTTGTACTTGTCCTTCATGTCGGCTCCGGTCTCCCGCATGGTCTTGATCGCCTGGTCGAGAGACACGTGGTGGGTGCCGTCCCCGTGCAGGGCCATCCGCGCCGCGGTGATGGCCTTGAGGGAGGCCACCGCGTTGCGTTCGATGCAGGGGATCTGGACCAGGCCGCCGACCGGGTCGCAGGTCAGGCCGAGGTTGTGCTCGATGCCGATCTCGGCGGCGTTCTCCACCTGTTCCGGGGTTCCGCCGAGGACTTCGGCCAGGCCCGCCGCCGCCATCGAGCAGGCGGAGCCGACCTCGCCCTGGCACCCGACCTCGGCGCCGGAGATCGAGGCGTTCTCCTTGAACAGCACACCGATGGCGGCCGCGGTCAGCAGGAAGCGGACGATTCCGTCCGGCCCGGCGCCGCGTACGAAGCGTTCGTAGTAGTGCAGGACCGCCGGGACGATGCCGGCCGCCCCGTTGGTCGGGGCGGTCACCACCCTGCCGCCCGCCGCGTTCTCCTCGTTGACCGCCAGGGCGTACAAGGTGACCCACTCCATGGCGTGCAGGGAGTCGGTCTCGGCCTCGGACGTCAGCAGCTTGCGGTGCAACGCGGCCGCCCGGCGGCGGACCTTCAGCCCGCCGGGCAGCACCCCGTCCTGGCCGCAGCCCCGGCGTACGCACTCCTGCATCACCGACCAGATGTGCAGCAGGCAGGAGCGGACCTCGTCCTCGGTGCGCCAGGCCAGTTCGTTCGCCATCATGATCGAGCTGATCGGCAGCCCGGTGGCCCTGGTGTGGGCCAGCAGTTCGGCTCCGGTGCCGAACGGGTAGCGCACCGGAGTGCTGTCCGGGACGATCCGCGGGCCGTCGGCCGCACTGTCGTCCGCTCTCTCGTCCGCTCTCTCGTCCACGACGAAACCGCCGCCGATGGAGTAGTACGTGCGCCTGGCCAGGCAGCCGCCGTCGCGGGCGGTGGCCTCGAAGGTCATGGCGTTCGCGTGGAAGGCCAGCCGCTTGCTGCGGTGCAGGACGACGTCGGCGTCGGCCTGGAAGGCGATGGTGTGCTTGCCCAGCAGCCGCAGACTGCGCGTTTCCCGGATCCGGTCCATCGTCGGCTCCGCGATGGCGGGGTCTACGAGTTCGGGAGCCTCGCCCTCCAGCCCCAGGACGACGGCCTTCACACTGCCGTGCCCGTGACCGGTGGCGCCCAGCGAGCCGAACAGCTCGACATGTACGCGGCTCGTCTCCTCCAGCAGACCGTCCTGCTCCAGGGCGTACACGAAGGAGAGCGCCGCACGCATGGGGCCGACGGTGTGGGAGCTGGAGGGGCCGATGCCGACCTTGAACATGTCGAAGACGCTGATGCTCATCAGGTGCTTCCCCGGTATTCCGTGCAGGCGTCGACCAGCCAGGAAGCCAGGTAGGAGGCGAACGAGGAGCGGACCAGCAGCCAGATGCCGGAGGCAGTTTCACCTCGTACCACGAGGGTGACCGGTGCCTGCGCCAGCAGCGTGGTCAGGCAGGAGCCGACGGGAGTCACCCGCGGATCCAGGTCGACCGCACAGCCCTGGGCCAGCACCTTGCGGACGAGGTGACCGGACAGGGCCAGCGTGGTGCGCTGTGCCGAGACGTCGGTGACGGTGGCGAACTCGTCGCCGATGGCCGAGCGCAGCCGCGCCAAGAGGTCGTCCTGCCGGCCGGCGGGGGCCACCAGCAGCCATTCGTCCGGGCCCATCCACAGCACCTTGACGTCACCCGCCAGTTCGGCGCGCAGGGGGCCCGGCAGGGTGACGCCCAGGCAGGACTCGACGGCCTTCGCCGCCGCGCCGCCGGGCTCCAGACGGAGGGTGAGCTGGGTCAGACACGGCAGTTCCTGCACCTGGATTCCGGTCGGCAGCTGGGCCAGGGCATTCTGCGACTCGGCGAGCGGGCTGAAGCGAGCGGGTGTCTCAACCGTCACGGCGAGCTCCCTCCTTGTCGAAGAGCACGGGTTCGGTCACGGTCACGGGGACGGTCCGGCCGTCCAGCGGGACGTAGAGGGTCTCGCCGATGCGTTGGGTTCCGGAGCGCACCAGGGCCAGGGCGAACGTCCGCTGCAGGGCGTCGCTTCGGTAGCTGGAAGTGACGTGGCCCAGCATGGGTACCGGAGGCTCGGGGATGTCGCTGGTGGCGATGATCTGGGCGCCTTCGGGAAGAAGTACGCGCTCGTCGGCCGGCAGCAGGCCCACCAGTTGTTTGCGGTCGTCGCGCTGGTTCTCCGCGCGGGCGAAGGACCGCTTGCCCACGAAGTCCGGCTTCTTCTTCGAGACGACCCACGACATGCCCAGGTCCTGCGGGGTGATGGTGCCGTCGGTGTCCTGCCCGATGATCGGGTAGGCCTTCTCGGCGCGCAGGACATGCATCGTCTCGGTGCCGTAAGCCGTGATGCCGAACGCCTCGCCGGCCGCGTAGAGGGCCTTCCACACGGTGATGCCGTACCAGGCGGGCACGTTGATCTCGTAGGCGAGTTCACCGGAGAAGCTGATACGGCACACACGAGCCGCCACCCCGGCGACGGTGGTGTCCTGCCAGGACATGAAGGGGAAGGCGTCGTTGCTCACGTCCAGGCCCGGGGCCACCAGGGCCAGCACGTCGCGGGAGCGCGGGCCGACCAGGGGGATCGTGACCCAGTGCTCGGTGACTGAGGTGAGGTGCACACGCAGGTCGGGCCACTCCGTCTGCAGCCACTCCTCCATCCATTCGAGGATCTTGGCCGCGTTGCCGGTGGTCGTGGTCAGCAGGAACTCCTGTTCGGCAACCCGGATCACCGTGCCGTCGTCGATCGCCATGCCGTCGACGCCGCACATCACGCCGTAGCGGACCCGGCCCACCTTGAGGGTGCTCATCAGGTTCGTGTAGAGCCGGTCCAGCAGTACGCCGGCGTCCGGGCCCTGCACATTGATCTTGCCGAGCGTGGAGCCGTCCATCATCGCGACGCCGGTGCGGGCGGCCCGGCACTCGCGCAGTACGGCCTCCTCCATGGTCTCCCCGGCCCGCGGGTAGTACCAGGGGCGCTTCCACTGGCCGACGTTCTCGAACAGGGCGCCCTGCTCGACATGCCAGGGGTGGATCGCGGTCACCCGGACCGGGTCGAACAGTTCGCCGCGGTTGCGGCCGGCGAGGGCGGCGAAGGAGACCGGCACGGCGGGTGGACGGAAGCGGGTGGTGCCGAGGTCGGCGACATCCACGCCCAGCGCCTCGGCGACGATGCCCGAGGTCATCACACCCGAGGTACGGCCCTGGTCGTGGGCGGTGCCGATCGTCGTGTACCGCTTGACGTGCTCCACCGACCGCAGGCCCGCTCCGGTCGCCCGCAGCACGTCGGAGACGGCCGCGTCGCGCTGGAGGTCGACGAACTGCAACGCGCCTTCCTGACCGTCGTGACCGTCCTCGGGGCTCGGCACCCGCCAGAGCACCCGGGTCGGCGCTCCGGCCGGGAGCGGAGCGGTGGCAGGCAGGGCGATCGTCCGACCGGTCCGGCCGAGGGCCGACAGAGCCTGACCGGCCGCCTCCATGCCGTCCGCGAGACAGCCGGAGAGGGTGAACGTACCGCCGACTGCCCCCGCCGTACGGACGTTGCCGGGCGCGCCGGCAGGGACGAAGGCGCCGATCGCGTCGTCGTAGCGCAGGGTGCCGCGGGCCTGGCTGAACAGAGCCACCGCGGGGTTCCAGCCGCCCGAGACCAGCAGCAGATCGCAGTCGACGCCCTGCCGCTCGCCGAGGTTCCCTTGGCCGAAGCGGGCGACATGGGCACGGGTGACGCGCTCGATGCCGCTGGTGCCGGTGACCACATGGCCCGCGCGGATGCCGATGCCACGCTCGTCGCAGGCGACGCGCCAGTGCTCCGGCACCTCCTCGCGTGCGTCGATCACCGCGGCGATCCGCACGCCCGCGTCGGCCAGTTCGAGTGCGGCCGGGTAGGCGCTGTCGTTCGTGGTGAACACGACGGCCCGCCGGCCGGGCAGGACGCCGAAGCGGTTGAGGTAAGTGCGGGCCGAGCCGGCCAGCATGATCCCGGGGCGGTCGTTGTTGTCGAAGGCGACCGGACGCTCGTAGGCGCCGGTGGCGTACACGACCTGACGGGAGCGGATCCGCCAGATCCGCTGCCGTGACACATGGGCGGGCGCCGCTGCACCGAGGTGGTCGGTGCGCTTTTCCAGGGCCAGGACGAGTCCGTCGTCGTAGTGGCCGAAGGCGGTGGTGCGTTGCAGGATCTGTACGTCCCCGAGGCCGCCGAGCTCCGCGACGACCTCGCTGACCCATGAGAGCGCCGGTGCGCCGTCGATCAACTCCTGGCTGCCGAGCAACGACCCGCCCGGTTGGGGGAGTTCGTCGACGAGGATCACCCGGGCTCCGGCCCGGGCCGCTGCCAGGGCGGCGGCCAGTCCCGCAGGGCCCGCGCCGACGACCAGGACGTCGCAGTGGGCGTGCATGGTGTCGTAGCGGGCGGTGTCCGGCTCGCTGCTCAGCCTGCCCTGGCCGGACAGACCCCGGGCGACCAGGCCGTCGTACAGCTCCACCGTGGTGGCCGTGAGCATGGGCTCGGGGAAGGGGAACTCGATCTGCACGAGCGCGTTGGGTTCTTCCGCTCCGGCGGCCAGGAATCCGCGCGGGCGGCCGTACTTGATGCCGTTGGCCACATGGTGCACGCCGTTGGCCAGCAGGGCCGAGGCGAGGGTGTCGCCGGGGTGGCCGGTGTAGGCGGTGCCGTCGAAGGTGAAGGAGAGGCTGGTGTCGCGGTCGACGTGACCGTGGCCGGGGGCGCGGAAGGGGGTGTTCATCGGCTGGCCTCCTGGCCCTTCGTCCGCGTCTGCGGTACGGCGGGTGCGGTGCTCGGCGGGATGGAAGGGCGCTCGGCGCCGATCTCGTACACGGAGAGGAACTCGTGGGAGACGGTGTCGCGCACGGCGTTGAACCAGCGTCGGCAGCCGGCCGAGTGCACCCACCGTTCGGCGAACGGGCCCTTGGGGTTGTCGCGGAAGAAGACGTACTGGGCCCACTGCTCGTCGTCGATCGCGTAGGGGTCCTCGGGGTAGGCGACGTGCGCCTGACCGCCGTAGTGGAACTCGATCTCCTCGCGGTCACCGCACCAGGGGCAGGTGATGAGCTGCATGTCGGTACTCCTCGGCTAGTGGGCGACGGCGGCTGCGCCGTGCTCGTCGACCAGGGCACCGGTGGTGAAGCGGTCGAGGGTGAAGGGCGCGTTGTAGGGGTGCGGTTCGCCGGTGGCGACGGTGTGCGCGAAGCACCAGCCGACGCCCGGTGTGGCCTTGAAACCGCCGGTGCCCCAGCCGCAGTTGAGGTAGAGGTCCGCAACGGGCGTCAGACCGACGATGGGGGAGGCGTCCGGAGTGGTGTCGACGATGCCGGCCCAGGTGCGCAGCATGTGGGCACGGGCGAAGACGGGGAAGAGCTCCAGGGCGGCCGCCATCTGGCGCTCCAGGATGTGGAACGCGCCGCGCTGCCCGTACCCGTTGTAGCTGTCGATGCCGGCACCCATGACCAGCTCGCCCTTGTGCGCCTGGGAGACGTACACATGGACGGCGTTCGACATCACCACGGTCGGGTGCACCGGTTCGAGGAGCTCGGACACCAGGGCCTGCAACGGGTGGCTCTGCAGCGGCAGCCGAAGCCCGGCCATGCCGGCCAGCACGGAGGAGTGCCCGGCCGCCGCGAGCGCGACCTTCCCGGCCGCGATGGGCCCGCGCGTGGTCTGCACCCCGCGCACCCGGCCGTCGACGATGTCGAGGCCGGTGACCTCGCAGTCCTGGATCAGATCGATGCCGTACGCGTCGGCCTTGCGGGCGAAACCCCAGGCGACGTAGTCGTGCTTGGCGATGCCCGCGCGCGGCTGGTAGGTGGCGCCGAGCACCGGATAGCGCACGTCGGGGGAGATGTTGACGATGGGACAGACCTTGGCCACCTCGTCCGGCTCGAGCCACTCGGCGTCGATGCCGTTGAGCTGGTTGGCGTAGACGCGGCGCTTGCTGTCGCGGATGTCCTGCAAGGTGTGGGCCAGGTTGAGCACGCCGCGCTGGCTGAAGAGGATCGGGTAGTCGAGGTCCTCTTCGAGGGTCTCCCAGAGCTTGAGTGAGTGCTCGTAGATGCCGGAGCTCTCGTCCCAGAGGTAGTTGGAGCGGATGATCGTGGTGTTGCGGGCCATGTTTCCGCCCGCGAGCCAGCCCTTCTCCAGCACGGCGACATTGGTGATGCCGTGGTTCTTGGCCAGGTAGTAGGCGGTGGCCAGGCCGTGTCCGCCGCCGCCGACGATGACGACGTCGTACGACCGCTTGGGGTCGGGGTTGCGCCAGAGGAACTCGGGGTGGTCGGGGAGGACGTCGCCGGGCGTGGCGGGAGCGGTGTCGCGGTGCATCACTGAGCAGCCTCCTCGGCCACGAGCTGCGGGTCCACGGGGTAGAGCGGGAAGCGGTCGGTCAGGACCTGGACGCGTCGGCGCAGCTCGGCGGCGACCGGGTCGTCGAATCCGGGCAGGAAGGCCGTGGCCACGATGTCGGCGACCTCCGTGAATTCCGCCGCCCCGAAGCCCCGGGCGGCGAGGGCCGGGGTGCCGATGCGGACACCGGAACTGACCATCGGAGGGCGCGGGTCGAAGGGGACGGCGTTGCGGTTGACGGTGATGCCGACCCGGTGCAGCCGGTCCTCGGCCTGCTTGCCGTCGAGTTCGGAGTGGCGCAGGTCCACCAGGACCAGGTGCACGTCGGTGCCGCCGGTCAGCACGCTGATCCCGGCCGCCCTGGTGTCGTCGGCCAGCAGTCGCTCGGCCAGGATCGCCGCCCCTTCCAGGGTGCGGGCCTGACGCTCCGCGAACTCCGGCTGGGCGGCCATCCTGAAGGCCACGGCCTTCGCCGCGATGACGTGTTCGAGGGGGCCGCCCTGCTGGCCGGGGAAGACCGAGGAGTTGATCTTCTTGGCGAGTTCGCCGGTGGAGAGGATCACGCCGCCGCGGGGGCCGCCGAGGGTCTTGTGGGTGGTGGTGGTCACCACATGCGCGTGCGGTACGGGGGAGGGGTGCAGACCGGCGGCGACCAGACCGGCGAAGTGCGCCATGTCGACCATCAGGTAGGCGCCGACCTCGTCCGCGATACGGCGGAACTCCGCGAAGTCGAGGTGGCGGGGGTACGCCGACCAGCCGGCCACGATCAGCTTCGGCCGGTGCTCGTGGGCCAGCTTGCGGACCTGGTCCATGTCGATGCGGTGGTCGTGCTCGCCGACCTGGTAGGCCGCCACCTTGTACAGGCGCCCGGAGAAGTTGAGCCGCATGCCGTGGGTGAGGTGGCCGCCGTGTGCCAGGTCCAGCCCCAGGATGGTGTCACCGGGCTGCAGCAGGGCCGCCATCACGGCCGCGTTGGCCTGGGCGCCGGAGTGGGGCTGCACATTGGCGGCCTCGGCGCCGAACAGCGCCTTGATGCGGTCGATCGCGATCTGCTCGACGGCGTCGACGTGCTCGCAGCCGCCGTAGTAGCGGCGTCCGGGATAGCCCTCGGCGTACTTGTTGGTCAGGACCGAGCCCTGGGCCTGCATGACCGCGAGCGGCGCGAAGTTCTCGCTCGCGATCATCTCCAGGGTGCCGCGCTGCCGGGCCAGCTCCGCGTCGATCGCCGTGGCGATCTCGGGGTCGAAGTCACCTAGCTGGGCACTGAGAACCGCGGAACGGGCCGCTTGCTGGTCGGGGGCGTGGGCAGTCATGAGAACTCCCTGGAGACCGGCTGAAAGGCGACTGATATATCAACCTGCTGCTGCGATACGCTAAGAGGACGGATCGGCTCGCGTCAAGGGAGGGTTTCGCGTGGATTCGTCGACCGTCGCCGGTCAGAGTGCTGGTCAGGGCAGTGGAACGCTGGCCGACCAGGCCTACCGCGCCATCTCGGACCGTCTGGTGACCCTCCAGATCCGCCCCGGCGAGCCCATAAACGACGAGCGGATCGCCGCCGAACTCGGCTTCGGGCGCACTCCGGTCCGAGAGGCCCTCAAACGCCTGGAGCGCGAGAGCCTCATCGTCGCCTACCCCCGGCGCGGAACCTTCGCCACCGAGGTGCAGATCGCCGATCTCGGACACATCTCGGAAGTCCGCAGGCAGCTGGAGCCCCTCGCCGCGGGCCTGGCGGCGCGGCGAGCCGGTGAAACCGACCGCGCTGTCCTCGACCGGTTGCTGGCCGAGCTGGCGGACGCGTCCGGCGCCGGCGCGGACCTGATCCGGCTCGACATGACCCTGCACCGCGCCATCTACGCGGCGACTCGCAATCCCTACCTCGAAGACACGCTGATCCGGTACGACAACCTGGCCACGCGGATCTGGTGCCTGTTCCTCGACCGGTTGCCGGGCCTCGCGGGTCACGTGCACGAGCACGGGCCACTGCTGCGCGCCATCATGGACGGCGATGCGGAGAAGGCCGCGGCGCTGGCAGAGGGACATGTGGAAGGGTTCGAGGCGGCGATCCGCAGCGTCATCTGAGCCGCGTGCCGCAAGGTGCTCGCTGCCCCCTATTCGTTCTGACCTGTGCGAACCGTTGCCTGGCCGGTCATCGAGGGTCGATATGAGCGACAAGCTTTAACTGTCTTGTTGTCCTTACGTCTTGACGTCTCTTGTAGTTTCCGCGTTTGCTTCCGTCACTGGGTTGCCATGATGCTCCCTCATTCGGAAGGCACCTGACTTGAGCGCTCACACCACCTACAGGACCCCTGCACGTCATCTCGCGATAGCCCTGACCGCCTCCGCATCGGCTCTCACACTCACCGCGTGCGGCGCCTTCGACAGCGCCGGCGGGAGCGGCAGCCCCTCATCCGCGAAGAAGGGCGACGACATCACGGTGGGGCTGCTGCTGCCCGACAAGGACACGGCGCGCTTCGAGAAGTTCGACTACCCCATCATCAAGAAGGAGGTCGCCTCTCTCACACACGGCAAGGGCAAGGTCGTCTACGCAAACGCCGAGGCGAGCCCGGCCACGCAGAGTCGGCAGTTCCAGCAGATGGTGGACGCCAAGGCCGACATCGTTCTGGTGGACCCGCTGGACGCCAAGGCCATCGCGCCGGAAGTCCGGAAGGCGAAGGACGCCGGCATACCGGTCATCGCCTACGACCGGCTCGCGCAGGGCCCCATCGACGCCTACGTCTCGCACGACAACGAACTCGTCGGCGAGGTCCAGGGCCGAGCCATCATCGCGGCACTCGGCAGCAAGGCGGCAACCAGCAAGATCGTCATGATGAACGGCGACCCCGCGGACCCGAACACGGCGAAGTTCAAGGACGGCGCCCTCGGCGAACTCCAGAACAAGGTCCGGATCGCCGAAGAGTACGACACCGACAAATGGTCGCCGGAGGTCGCCAAGGCGCACATGAAGAAGGCGATCCAGGCCATCGGCCTCAACAACATCGCCGCCGTCTACTCGGCCAACGACGGCATGGCGGGCGCCGTCATCGACGCGCTGAAGGAGGCGGGCGCCACCAGGATCCCCCCGGTGACCGGGCAGGACGCCAACCTGGACGCGGTGCAACGGGTCGTCTCGGGCGAGCAGTACATGACTGTCTACAAGTCGTTCCTGGACGAGGCCACCCATGCCGCGGAGATGGCGGTGTACAAGGTCCAGGGCAGGGACATCCGGTTCGACGCGCTGACTCGCGACACGGTCGACAGCCCGACGGAGAAGAAGATCCCCGCGATGCTCGTGCCGGTGGTTGCCCTCACCAGGGACACCATCAAGGACACGGTGATCGAGGACGGCGTCTACTCCGTCAAGGACATCTGCACCCCGAAGTACGAGGCGGACTGCGCTGCAATCGGCCTGAAGTAGCAGCCGCCCTCCGCCGAGCGCCATCGCTTGCCCCCTCCGGGCGGCCAAGGCCCCTGACGTCCGCTTGCGGTCCATCTGCCGCACTTTGCCGCGGTGTTGGTGAATTCGCCGTGGCCTTCTGACGATCGTCGCCCTGTGTCGGGCTCTTCGGACGTGCCAAGCGCCACCGGGATGGCGCCGAACTGCACGTCGTCCACGTCGAGGACCGGCGTGGTCCCGCGAGTTCTGCGTAGAGCACTGGCTGGTCCTCATCGTCGGTGACTGCCCGGGCCCGTGCCCTGAAGCAGCTCACCATTGGTTGACCGAGTGGAGGGCGCGTGAGGTCTGCCCGGCCGAGCCCAGCTGCCCCCGTCCGCTGCCCTCTCGCGCTCGCCGCCGTCGTTCCTGATGTGAGAGAGGACGGGATCGGTGTGAGACTGGGCACGGAAGGGGTGATCCCCGTGCCGGACCCACCGCACGCGTCCTCCGGCCCCGACGCCGCCGTCGACGAGCATCGGCTGGAAGAGCTGATCATCGAGGCGCAGACTGCTCTGCCGGTCGAACTGCCGGATCTGGCGATGCGGTGCGCCTCGGCCCTTGGTCTGGGCACTGCACTGATCTACCTCGTCGACCTGCAGCAACGGCTGCTCATCCCGCTCGACGAGTCCCTCGAGCCGCTGCCGGTGGATCGCTCGTCGGCGGGCTGGGCGTACCGAACGGTCTCTCCGCGCGTGGCCGAGGCCGACGACGGCTTGATCGTCTGGATGCCTCTGGTCGACGGTGCGGAACGGCTGGGCGTGCTGGAGGTGCGGACCGGCTCGCTCGACGGGGTCCGGATGCGCCGCACCCGGATACTGGGTCATCTGTTCGCCATGCTGATCACCTCCAAGCGTGCCTACAGCGACTGGCTCGCCGCCCGCACCCGCACCGCGACCATGCGGTTGCCCGCCGAGATGCTGCGCGCCTTCCTGCCACCCCACACCATCGGCAGCAGCAGGTGCGTCTCGACCGCGGTCCTGGAACCGGCCTACGACATCGCCGGCGACGCCTTCGACCACTCGGTGGTCAAGAACATCCTGCACACCATGATCCTCGACGCCATGGGTCACGATCTGACCGCCGGCCTGACCACCTCGGTCGCCATGGCCGCGGGGGGGGGGGGGGGGGGGGGGGGGGGGGGGGGGGGGGGGAGGGGGGGGGTGGGGGGGGGGGGGGGGGGGGGGGGGGGGGGGGGGGGGGGGGGGGGGGGGGGG